>NZ_JAKVME010000002.1:300000-530000 GCF_022483985.1 Acetobacter sp.
GGTCTTGGTGTGTCGGAGCGAAATTGTTCGTGCCACAAGATTGACATCGCGCCAGCGCAGGGACGCCGCTTCGCTTAATCGGGTAGCTTGCTCGATGGCCCATCTCACAAACCAGACGTCGTCCGGATGGCTTGCGGACGTCACTGCGGCAAGCAGGCGGTCATATTCGCTGGCTTCTGTCATGTTGGGAGGAAGAGGGGGCGTTGGGATCTCCGGAGCGTCTTCCTGCAGTCGTCTGTTGCGCTTGCGATCGGCGCCTGCCGGCCGCTTGATCATGCGTCCCGAAGCCGGGTTCAGCGAGAGCGGGACATCCCATTCACTCATGGCATGATTGAGGATGGAGGCCAGAAGGTTGAGCCGCTTGACGACTGTCGCAGGGGCCAGTTCCTTGCCCTGCCGGTCGCGAAAGCCTCGAACTGCTGGAACCGTCAGGCGAGAGAGCTTCAGGTCTGCGATGGGATCGCGAAGCAGTGCCGGAATATGGCCTGTCCGGTCAGCGTCGCGGTGAGCCATGCATTCGTCACGGTAGCGCTCAATCAGGGTTCGGAGCACGAGGCCGTCCAAGGCCCGGACGTCGATATGGCGCCCTTCGCGCACTTTGACCGAGGTTTCCTCGAGCCAGGCACGGGCCAGACGGGCAGTGTCAAATGTTCTGATGATCCGCTGGCCATTGACCAGCTTGCGGGCCCGATACTGCTTTGGCCCCCGGCAACTCACGCCATCGGGCAGCGGACGTCCCGTGGCGGGGTCCTTAGCATTCTCGGCGGATTTTGTGCGGGCCATGAGACGAACTCCGAAGGGGGACGGAATCGTCATTGGTCCAGAATTGGTCCAAAATCACTAATTAAATTTTGGATGGAATCGGGCGATTCGCCAGTAATCCACTGATAACATTGCCAAATAAAATTGGTGTCCCATAGGGGATTCGAACCCCTGTTGCCGCCGTGAGAGGGCGATAAGTATAGGCTAAATGGCTGGGTTCTTCCGTTTAAATTGTTGATAATATGCTATTTAATATCACTGACTATCACTGACTATCACTGGATACAACTGGATCTCACATCATGGTGGGCCCAGAATGGGCCCAAAAAGTTACCGCCCTTTGGGGCTATCTAACTACATTTCTGTGAGTTGGTGCTGCGTCAATTGAGGGGGTGAGAGGGGTGCCATCCCGAGCGGATTGATTGCACGATAAGATGAAGACTGTGGATCGACTTGTTCAACTGTGTAATCCGCCCCGGCCCACTCAAGAGAAATCCAGCAGGCCAGAGCACATGTACCCGGAGCATAATAGAGCCGCATCGTGCATCCTTTCATGACAGGAGCAGGAGAAGCCTGCCTTACAGTTTATTCATCACGTTCCCGCTGAACATGCCGCCCTTATACGTCTGTGCCGACATGTCCGTCGTAAACAGAACCAGATCGCTCTGTCCTGTTGCCGTAATTGTCAGCGAGGTCTCGTCATCCAGAAGCAGGCTTTCGCCAGTCTGCAAACTGATCCCAGCCACCTCGACCTGGCCGTCGAAGACATAAAGAAGCCGGGCCGCCTGAAGCGCGCGCCGGGTCGGCAGGGCGAGCGACTGTCCAGCGTCGAGACGCACATCCTCAATCCAGGCATCCGCTCTCAGCAGCAGTGGGGCGCCTTCAGGACCAGCGACAAGGCGCCATGTATTGTGACTGTAGATCGTTTCGAACTCATGGAACTGAACCATGGGTTCCAGATCCGGCGCACGTGGACGCATAAAAATCTGCAACGCGGTAAGAGGCTCTCCGTCCGGGCGGGCCTGTTCCTCGTGTTGGAACGTATGCCCCGCGTTCATCAGCATTAGACGCCGCGGCGTGACCTGCTCCACATGTCCAACGGTATCGCGGTGCGTCAGTTCCCCGCTCCGCATGTAAGTCAGAATTTCATCATCCTTATGGGGATGCATGGGGATCACCGTCCCGGGTCTGATACGCGCCTGATCGATGCGACCAATGGCACCGATTCCACTATCGCTGATATCAACAGTCAGGCCCGGAAACAGGATCTCAATGCCAAAGCCGTCAACGTTATGGCCACGCTTGTGGGCTCGGGTCAGTTTCATCGGTGTGCTCATGACCGACATCCTCCTTTCAAGATCGACCGGCCGGGAGAGCCCCCGGCCGGGAACGGGTCAGAGCGTCGGATAGTCGGTGTATCCGGCTTCGGAGCCACCGAAGAAGCTGCTGTGGTCCGCGTTATTCAACGGGGCATCAGCTTTGAGGCGCGCGAGGAAGTCCGGGTTGGCCAGGATCATCTGTCCGTAGGCTTCCATGTCGGCCAGACCGTTGGTCACGTCAGCACCAATGTTTTCGCGCGGACGGCTGGGGCGGTTCAGGATCAGCTTGCCGGTCCAGAGCCTGCGGATGTCGCCGAGCAGTGCCTCGTTGCCCTGGTCCATAATATGGACGTAGGAGAGATGAAGCTTATCCAGTTCCGTGATCAGATAACGATACAATTCCGGCCCATCTGCCCCCTCGTCAATGCCCCACAGGGTGGTGCCAGGCGAAAAGCGGATGCCAGTGCGGTCGGCACCGATCTCTTCAGCGATCGCCTTCGCAATCTCGATGGCAAAGCGGGCACGATTTTCAATCGATCCGCCATAGGCGTCAGTACGTGTATTTGCACTCGTCGCCAGAAACTGCTGGATCAGATAGGCGTTCGCCCCATGGATTTCGACGCCATCTGCGCCGGCCTCGATGGCGCATTTGGCGGCGTGCCGGAAATCCTGAACGGTCTGGTGGATTTCCTCGACGCTCAGGGCGCGCGGCGTGGGAATGTCCTGCATCCCGGTGGCCGTGAACATGCCTGTGCCCGGTGCGATGGCGGAAGGCGCGACACCCTGCCGGTGATGCGGCGTATTGTCCGGACGTTCCTGAAATCACGGCCGCGATTGCGCTTCTACGAATCATGGACGCGCGCCGAGAATAAAAAACAAAGGCCGGGCGGAACTTACCGCCCGCCCTTTATTATGTTCGCAAAGTTTTTTTCGGTTTGTATTATTCGTTTTGTTTATTGGCCTTATAATTGTTTTATTTGTTTCGGTTTTTGTTTCGGGACTTTTGAGGCTCCGCACCCTAAATTCCCCAGAGGATTTTATTCTTTTCCGATTTGGTAGCGGTTTTTTTGCGTGTGGGTTCCTCGTCCCGCAATACTTTTAAACGAGAAAATCAATGTCAGACCAAACAACAATTTCCTCCGCCGTGGAGGAGGATCTCATGCAACTCGTAGCTTTGCACGGGTTGCTCGACTTTGCCTTGAGTCAGTCACTTGCCGGCAACACGGACGATCGCATTCTTGAAGGCGTCGTCATTCTGACGCGGATGATCGGGCGCAAGGTCCGGTGCCTGGCCGACAAACTGCTGGATGGCAAAAGCTTTGGCTACGACTGAGGCTCTCCATCGTTGCCCACACCCATACCCGTTTCTTTCATCAATAGGCGCGCTCATGTCGCGCCTGATTTCGTTTCATCAGGAAAATAAAGAATGTTTCTCTCTTCAGACGACGCTACGCCCTCCCGTTTTCACCCCACCGAAGCTGATCTGATCACCTATCGGGACCTGGCCCGTGCTCTCGGTGCTCCACCGAGCGAGGCCATCTGCCGGTATCTCGGCCCGGCCGGCCAGCATCTGGTCTTTATCGGTGAGTCCGGTCAGCGCGACTGGGCCCGCGTCGATGCCCAGGCAAGGGCTCGCTGGCCTGATCTGCCGCCGACAGGGAAGATCGCGTCCAATGGCAAGACACTGGAATCCCTTCCCGAACGTGTCGTTTACCAGATCCTTGAGTCTTTGAAGCACGACGATATGGAAATCGATCTCCATCAGCCGATCATGGCTGACCTCGGAACGGAGAAGGCGGACCTGACATTGCGCAGGAGAAGTTCTGCCTGCTTTATCGAGGTCATCGGTTCTTGTGGCCCTAACCGCATTACCCGGAACGACCACGAGTTGCGGGGGCTGGAGCGCTTCGAGCGGCGTGAAGCCTTTTACCGCCGTGTCGGCATCACCCCGGTCTGTATCTTTCTCGACCTGCTGGCGCGTCCGGAAGACCTGAAGGCACTGTGCCAGTCTCTGGTGGACCGGATCGCTGAAGACGGGCGTCACAGTGAGATGTCGCTCTAGGGACCAGAACCGATGCCTGAGGCGCGGGATGACCGGAACCGGAGCTCCCGCGCCCGGAATGGTAGCGCAAGACATCAGTTTTGGTATCCGAAGTGGAACCGAACGGTGTCAAAAATCGCGAAAAAGCCGTCTTGCTGTTTCATACAGGTCTCATACCCTGAACATAACAGTGGAACTGGTGGTTGATTCGATGCCCTGGCCCCGATCATCGAGTGAAGCCAGTTTCCCCTCATGGAGGTTGTGACGATGTCCAAAATAAAGACGGATGACGGGGATCTGATAGCGTTACCTTGCCGGATCCTATGTTCGATCGGGCTCTCAAAACCGGAGGATATGCATCATGTCAGCGGTTAAAAGCGAAGCTGTAGCACGAGAGTCTCGTGGGGCGTTACGTTACGCAGCAGCAGCGGCGTATACCGGTTTGGCTGAAGGAACACTACGGAACCAGCACGATACCCTGGGAATCCAGTCGGTGAAAATCGGTCGGGTGCGGTGTTTTCCGGTGGCGGGGCTTGATGATTTCCTTGAGCGGAAGCTCCTCGAGACTGAGAGAAAGCAGCTCCGGAAAAAGCGGCGGGGTCGCGGGGAGAGTCTGGTCTTCAGTCCGGATTTCAGTTTCTGGCTTTTGATCGTAGCACTATTGCTTGTGGCTCTGATTAGGCTGTCAGAAATGACAGCCTGACGGACGCGCTATTCTTTGTCGGCAGAGTTACGCTTCTCATATGCGATGGCTTTCGCGGCCAGATCTTCCGTGTGGGGCTGGTAGTAACGGTCAAGGGATTTGATATCCTTATGACCTGTCACACGGCGGAGTTCGAGCGGGTTGGTATAAATCTTTGCGAGACGGCTCGTCGCCTCATGCCTAAGATCATGGAAGGTGAGGTCTTTGAGGCCAGCTTTCTTTGTCATCCGGCCGAACCTCACTGAGAATGCGTCTTTGCTGCCGATGTCGAAGACGAGATCACCTGGTCGTGCTGATGTGCGTTGTGCCTGAAGCTCCTGCAGCACGCGGGCCGCACCGGGTGTCAGCGGACGGGTTTCCGGACCACGCTCCACAGCACGGTGCATTGTTTTCGTTTTCCCGAAGGATAGAGAGTGCCGGTCGAAGTCGATGTCGCGCCAGCGGAGCGTCAGGGCTTCTTCCCGTCGCGTTCCCTGTTCGATGGCGAACCGCACGAAAGCGACATCATCGGGCCAGGGGGACGTTGCCACGGTCTCCAGCAGACGTTCGTATTCGTCGCCGACGAGGCGTCGGTTGCGCTTCTTATCCGCGCCTGCCGGGCGCTTGACTGCGGTCGCGGCGGCCGGGTTCTTCGCAAAAGGTACATCCCATTCCGCAATGGCGTGCTGACAGATCGCGGCGAGCAGGTTGAGTCGTTTGACGACTGTAGCGCCGCTGTATTTCTCAGCCTGCCGGTCCCGGAAGCCACGGACTGCTGTCGGGGTCAGGTCGGCCAGCGCAAGCTGCGCGAGTTCATCCTGAAGGATGGCGGGGATGTGACCCTTGCGGTCATTGTCCCGTGTCTGCATTTCCTCGCGCACATAGCGGTCGACCAGTTCATGGACGGTCTGGCGTTCCAGCGGACGCGTGTCCTGAAACTGCCCAAGCTCCAGTTTGGCGGACGTCGTGTCCAGCCAGCGTCGGGCCAGCTTGGCCGAGGAAAAGGTCTGGTGGATTCTCTCGCCGCCTGCGATGCGCTTGCGGGCACGATACTGGCCCTTGCCTCGATACTCGACGCCTGCGGGAAGGGGACGGCCTGTCGCGGGATCTATTTTGGCAGAAGTGATTCGGTCTTTCATGGTGAGCCTCGCCTGGGCCCAGCATAGCCTTTTCATGGGCCCAAAAACGATCAATCGTTTCGCTTTATGACCGCTAAGTCATTGAAAAGATTGGCGTCCCATAGGGGATTCGAACCCCTGTTGCCGCCGTGAGAGGGCGGCGTCCTAGGCCTCTAGACGAATGGGACATTGGCCGTGGCGGCTTCTTACGGCAAGAAGCGTGCTAATACAAGCGTTCTGCTGAAAAATAATCAGGGCTGTGACCAGTCACTGCGCAAGGTTGATCTCGCCAACAGAACGTCCTGCGCCGGTATCCCACAGAACGATCCGATCCGGCCCGCCACCGCTGAGACGTATCGCCATGATTGGTCCATTGGACCAGACAATCTGCTCAATCCGGGTGCCTGCCGGTTCATGCAGAAGAAAAGTCTGGGACGGGATGGTCGCCGCTGTAGCCGACAAAGAAATGCCAGCCGGGGCTGCAACGGGCAAACGAGGGTGCGACATCCGGTGAATAATAACCGCCACCAGCGCGATCACCCCCAGAATAATCAGGATTCCCATGCCGATGACGGCGGCGAACAGTCCTCGTCGTGCGAAAGTGCCCTGCTCCATGACGTCATTCCTTCACAGTTGGTGCCATCGGCCTGTAAATGACACCCATGACAGATTCAACCCACGGACCACGCACCCTGATCATCACCGAGGAGTTTGCCGGTCAACGCACGGATCGCGTGCTGACGGCGTGCTTTCCGGACCTGTCCCGCTCCCGCATCAAAAGCCTGATTGATGAGGGGCGTCTGCTCCGTAACGGTCTCTGCCTGCGTGAACCGGCCGAGCCAGCCCGTGCAGGTGTGGAACTCATTCTGGACATTCCGGCGCCGACGCCCACCATCCCAGTGGGGGAGGCCATCAGCTTCCCCATCCTTTTCGAAGATGACGATCTGATTGTTCTCGATAAACCCGCTGGGCTCGTGGTCCATCCCGCACCCGGCAATGAAACCGGCACTCTTGTAAACGCCCTTGTCGCGCATTGCGGCGAGAGCCTCGTCGGCATTGGCGGGGAGCGGCGACCGGGAATTGTGCACAGACTGGACAAGGATACGTCGGGTCTGATGGTCGCAGCCAAGACCGAACGGGCGCATCGTGCGCTGTCGGAGGATTTTGCCGCCAGACGGATCGACCGCGCCTATCTCGCCCTATGCTGGGGCGTGCCCTCTCCCACCAAGGGAGAATATGAGGGCAATATCGGTCGTGACAAACGCGACCGCAAACGTATGGCGTTAGTGGGAAGCGGCGGAAAGACGGCTCTGACCCGTTACACCGTGCTGAAGGCGTTTGGCACCTATGCCGCGCTGGTGGAGTGCCGTCTCGCTACGGGGCGCACCCACCAGATCCGGGTGCATTTCTCCGCGAATGGTCATCCGTTGATGGGCGATCCGCTCTACCTGCGCCGGATACCCGCGATTGCGAAAACATGCCCTGTCGATGCACGCGACGTGGCTCTGGATTTTCCCCGTCAGGCGCTCCATGCGGCGCTGCTGGGATTCACGCATCCCGGAACCGGAGAAAAGCTTCTTTTTGAGACGTCGCCGCCAGAAGACTTCATGACTCTTGAAAGAATACTGGCGAGTGACTAACTAACATAATTTTTTGTTAATCTTGACTTTTTCGAAGATTTACTTTAAACGAAACCTATCTTTTCGACGCGCCGAGACGGCCGCCGGAATGGATGTCCCGGCATCTTCTGCCCGAGTGGGGGAGTTTGCCGGGGACATATCAAATCCACTCCCAGCGTCGCCCGATATCACAGGCTGATCACTCCGACGTTCAAAACCTCCAGAAGTCGGATTAAGACAGGCCAGTGACCGGGATGAAGGAGATTTCTCCAATGGCATCACCCTCCCTGACCCTTGGACCTGACGCCAGCCTTTCCCGCTATCTTCAGGAAATCCGCAAATATCCTCTTCTGTCACCGGAAGAAGAATCCTCTCTCTCCCGCCGTTGGCGCGACAAAGGTGATGTAAAGGCCGCTCATAAGCTGGTCACATCCCACCTCCGGCTCGTCGCCAAGATCGCCTTTGGCTATCGTGGTTATGGTCTGCCGCTGAACGAACTGATCAGCGAAGGCAATGTCGGCATGATGCAGGCCGTGCGCCGGTTTGACCCGGAGCGGGGCTTCCGTCTGGCCACCTACGCCATGTGGTGGATTCGTGCGGCGATTCAGGAATACATCCTTCACAGTTGGTCTCTGGTGAAGATGGGAACCACCTCTGCCCAGAAGAAGCTGTTCTTCAATCTGCGTCGTCTCAAGGGCGAGATGAAGGCTATTGATGACGGTGATCTGGCTCCGGAGCAGGTTGATCATATCGCCCGGACGCTTGGTGTGCCTGAACAGGATGTCGTGGCGATGAACCGCCGTCTGGCTGCGGGCGACCACAGTCTGAACGCTCCTCTCCGCAGTGAAGGGGACGGCGAGTGGCAGGACTGGCTCGTCGATGATGGCGATAATCAGGAAGATATGCTCGGGGAGCACGAGGAGCTTTCGGATCGCAAGGCGCTGCTCTCCAGCGCGATGGCATCGCTCAATGAACGTGAGCGTCACATTTTTGAAGAACGTCGTCTGAAAGACGAGCCTGTCACGCTCGAAGATCTGGCCCAGCATTACGGCATTTCACGGGAGCGCGTGCGTCAGATCGAAGTGCGTGCTTTCGAAAAAGTGCAGGCTCACATGAAAGAAGATATTGAGGCGCGTCGGCAGAAAGAAACTGTGACGCAGTGAGCGTCGGCGCATCGTTCCACTCGAAAGGAACGATGTCGCCATAGAGGTGCGTTCTTATTTCGCAGGTTTCTTGATTTACAGATATTCTGGTTTTTCAGAACTTTGCCCTGAACCCCGCAAGGGAGTGAGGCCTCTTTGCATGAACGGCGGAGCGCTACGCCACAGACTTCGCTTTCTTTTATCCCAGACACATTTCCCGGAATACTTCAAAAGCACGGGCCCGATGGCTGATGGCGTTTTTCTCGGTATCGCTCATCTCGGCGAATGTCCGTGTTTCGCCTTTCGGCACGAAAATCGGGTCATAGCCATGTCCGGCAGCGCCGCGTGGTTCCGGTGCAATGATGCCGTCGATACGTCCCTCAAAACATTCGGTCGTGCCATCAGGAAAAGCGAGGCACAGGACGGAGATGAACCATGCTTCCCGTTCATCACCATCAATGCCTTCCTCAATTCTTTGCATCGCGCCCGCGAAATCCTTGTCAGGACCGGCCCAGCGGGCAGAGTAGATCCCCGGCGCGCCACCCAGCGCCGATACGCACAGGCCGGAATCATCCGCGAGCGCAGGGAGGCCCGTCGCCTTCGCCGCAGCTTCCGCCTTGATCCGGGCGTTGCCTTCGAAAGTCAGAGCCGTCTCCTCGGGTTCCGGCAGATTCATCTCGCCCGCAGATATGACTTCCACCCCGTAAGGCGCCAGGAGAGCCGCAAATTCTGCGAGTTTGCCCTTGTTGTGGCTGGCAAGGATCAGGCGGCTGCCCTGTTTCAGTGGTAAATGTGCGCTCATGTGATCTCCTCTGCGTTGATGGGCGCGACCTGTCGGCCAGCCTGCAGGAAAGGCTTTATTGAAGCTGTTTGCCTTTTTTGCAAACAGTCCTTTCTCCGCTTCATGACTCCAGAACAGGTCATGCTCGAAACGACAATTTTTTGAGTATGATGTTGCAGCGTTCTTCTTCTTGCGACATTTGTTGTCGAACTTCGGAATCCCCTGAGAATTCTCCATCAGAAAGGTATGTCTTCCATTTCTGGCTCCAACGAAAAATCCAGCCTGACCTTTGGCCGCTCCATCGAACTTGCTGGCGCCGCGTCCGGCCTGAATTCACGTTCCGCCACCATCTTGCGGGAACTGGTGGAGCATTATCTGGAAACGGGCGATCCGGTCGGCAGTCGCACGCTGTCCCATCGTCTGCCCCTTGGCCTCTCTCCGGCGACGATCCGGAGCGTGATGGCCGACCTGACGGATGCCGGTCTGCTGTTCTCACCGCATACTTCCGCCGGACGTCTGCCCACTGAAAAAGGGCTTCGTCTGTTTGTCGATGGGCTGCTTCAGTTCGGCAATCTCAGCGAGGATGAGCGTGTGTCCATCTCCAGCACGCTGGAAATGCGTGGACGGTCTCTGGAAGACACGCTGACGGAGGCGTCCTCCCTGCTGTCGGGGCTGTCGCAGGCGGCCAGCCTCATCCTTGCGCCGAAAGGTGAGGGGGCGGTGAAGCATATCGAATTCGTGGCTCTGGGGGGAAACCGTGCGCTCGTCGTGCTTGTCGGCGCTGACGGGCAGGTCGAGAACAGGGTGATCGAAACACCGGCAGGGATGCCGCCTTCCACCCTGACGGAAGCTGCAAATTACCTGAATGCCCGTCTGACGGGTCGCACGCTTGTCGAACTCAGGGCACGGGTGAATGACGAGATGGAGGCGGACCAGACCCAGCTCGATCAACTCGCCACGGAGGTTGTGGCCAGCGGTCTGGCGACCTGGAGCAATGAGGGGCGGGGCGGCACGCTGATCATCCGTGGGCAGGGCAATCTGTTGACAGATATTACGGAGATTGAGCGTCTTTCGAGCATTCAGCGCCTGTTTGAGCGTCTGGAGAAGCAGGACGCCATGTTGCGTCTTCTGGAACTGGCCGAGAATTCTGACGGTGTCCGGATTTTTATCGGCGCGGAGAGCGGACTGTTTGGCGCGTCCGGCATGTCGATGGTTGTGGCACCAGCCCGGAATGAAGCCAGACGGATTGTGGGCGCCATCGGAGTCATCGGACCGACGCGGATCAATTACGGCAGGATCATTCCGGTCATCGACTATACGGCCCGTGTGATCGGACAGATGCTAGGGTAACGGATTACAGCCCTCCGCCTGAGGGTCGATAATTTAAAAAGGCTGTTTCTGACAGTTGATTTTCCGATGAGGCCCGAAGGGGCTTTTCGGACGGGGAAATGACCGTCCGTTTTGCGTCGATAAAATAGGAAGATCGCGCAGAGTTACTGCTGTTGTCTTCCGTTTTTGGAACATGTCATCCGGATTGATGCGGATGACATGTTTCTGATGTCGTGCTTATTTGGCCTGCGCTTCGTAGCCGAGAAGCTTTGTCTTGAGATCGACCGCGAGTTTTGCCAGATCCGCGTTGGTGGAAGCGCTGTTGCCTGCATCAATCGCAGCGCTCGTGGTCTTTGCGCTGCTTGCAAGATAGCGCGCATAGGCCCTGTCAAATGCGGAGCCGTGCAGATGCTGCATCTGACTTATGAGCTTCTGATTTTGTGCTGAAGGCTTCGCGACCAGTGTTGCCTTGCCGGTTGTCGCCAGTGCGGTCAGCTTGTCATGATTATCGGTGAGGTCTTTCGCGATTGTTTCGCCGAGTTGCGCGATATCGTTCCGGGCAGCGTTGGTTTTGGCGAGGCTGGCCAGAGCGATGTGGGTCAGATCCACGTCATTGATCTTTGCGGCCAGATTTGTGTCCGCGACAGAGAAGGGCGCTGCCTCTGTCAGCGCAGGTAAAGGAGGCGCGGGCGGCTGGCCTGGATTCATGCAGGCGCTCAGGGAGAAAAGTGAAATGATGAGAGAAGAGCAGGCAAGCACCTGATGACGGGACGGAAACAACATGATCAGCAAATTCTCCTTTGACCGCAGGCAGTGCGTGACTGCCCGGAGTCTCAGACAAACATAGTAAAGGACGTCAATGCCAGTAGTGTCTGATGGAGAGAAAAAGGCAAGACAGGTGGGGAGATACGCATTCCCGGTTTTTGTAAGCTATTGGGCATGGACGGAGGCGTGACGGGATCGCAGGGTAATATTCTTCCAGCGAAGTTTTAGAACGCGGGTCAGACTGGAGGTGATCCAAATGGAACTGTTGAAATCCGGGCGATTGCAGCGTTTTCCATGAGCAGGTGATGAAGGATGCATCCCATGGCTCTTCATCAGAGCGTTTTTCCGATTTCTTGCTTTGTATGCGAAGAACACAGTAACGTAACGGCCCTGCGCGTCTTGCTTGAAGCGTTTTGGACACGGTGTGAGGATAGTGAAATAAAATGAAGTGTCGTACCTGGGGTTTGTTTGCGGTCGCCTCACTCTCTGTCAGTTTAAGCGGTTGCGGATATTTTGATTCGCGTGCCGCCCACAAGGCGCAGATCACGATGATCGGGATGACATCCTACGATCTACAGGCCTGTGCCGGTCTGCCCTCAAGCACCAAGCAGCTTAATGATACGACGCAGATATTCACCTACACTGGCACGCAGGCGGCGCCGAGCTATGGGGGGTCCACCATTATTCCGGTTGGTGACATCGCAACACTCGTGAACACACTGGGCGGCGGCGGGGGCAACGGTTGTACGGCTGTGGTCCGTCTGGATAATGACCGTGTGTCCGATGTTCACTATACGGGTAACGATGATGAAATGATCGGCACGGACGGTGTCTGCTCGATCATCACCCGTGGATGCGCCCGTCAGCCGGAAGGCACGATGCAGCCTTCCGCTGGTGGCGTCTTCGGGCCGGTTTCAGCCTTCCACCCGCCGAGAACACCACAGCAATCCACTTCTGCGACCTATTCCAAGCAATCCGGCAATGCCGTGCTGAATACCGAGAAAAACTCTGCCGCGCCCGCTATCGTGCCGCGCACCCAGTAACTCCGCAGATCTGACAAATCTGGCTGACGCCATGAGGGGAGGGGGAATGTTGCCGAGGCAGCATTCCCCCTCTCTGTTTAGAGGCGCTGTCAGTGTCTTTGTGCGTTTGGCGTGGCCCATGTATGTCGAGATGCCTGAGAAAACGCCTTGTCCGTGACCCAGCGCAGGGTTGTCCGGCCTTCTTCCTGCGTCAAAAGCCCTGCATCCACATCCTTCCCGACCTTCAGGGACGCAAGATCTATTTGCAGAAGAAGGTTGGACTGCGTGCCCATGGCTTCTGGCCCATAACGAAGGTGCGCCTGATAGATGCAGTCGAAGCGTTGATAGGCTGTGCCTTTTGCAAAAGGATATTGGGCAAAACAGTCTGAAACAGCGGCGTGCATCTCTCCCTTGCCGTGATCATCCACACATCCCGACAACAGCATGAACGCTGAGAGCGTGAGCAGAGACCGTGTCCATAGAGCAACGATCCGATGCGGCGGATGCGTGCTGTTCCCGGAATGGGTAGATCGGGCTGTTGCGGAAAAATGTCTCATGGTCTGGAGCGTTATTTCAAAGGCGCGGCAAGGAACGGGGAGAGATAGAGAGACTGGCTTCGGAATGCCATAGATACCCCTGTTCTGATGAAGACAGGCCATGACGATTACACAATCAGCATGCGCAGGAGTTGCAGGCGGCAGCGGCTATGCCTATTAGCGTCCCACTTACCGCAGTAGGCGGTTGTGTTTGAATCTGCGACGGCTGATTGAGGTCAGCAACTCTTCAGCCGCACAAGCCGCTCACTATCTTCCGGGAGATGCCTTCATGAGCACGATTTCGACAAGCGAGATTTCACGCCTGCAAACGACCCTGCGCCGTCTGCTGGGAGCCAAAGGGCTGAGCGTCAATGCGCCGCCGCGTCCGGGCCTGTCCGTGGAACTGGCGGTGGACGGCGAGGTCATCGGCACGATTCACCGTGACGATGATGAGGGCGAAGTCTCCTACGCCATCAATATCATCCTGCTGGAAGAAGATCTGCCGCCAGCGGCTTGAGACGGACAGGCTGAAACAGAAAAACCTCCGACCCATCTCTGACGGGCCGGAGGTTTTCAGGCATGTCCGCCGACGTTTCCGCCTCGGCAGTCGTATGACGCTTCTGTCAGGCCTTGTGCTGGATGACCGAGGCTTCCATGACCGGATGGTGGATCGCTGTCGGGAAATCCACGCGGGTCAGTTTCCACTGCCAGCGTTCGATGCGGAGCTGAACCCGTAACGGGGTTTCGTTCTCATGTCCCGGAAGCACAACCTGCGCTTCAAAGCTGTTGGCGGACGTGAAGCGCACGAGAGCATGGCTGACGGCGGCCAGAACGGTGCCGGTGTTGATCGGAGCAGGGTTCGACGCCATGGCCTGATCGATCACGTTCCCCAGATTGGCCTGTGTCACGCGGGTATCGACAGCATTGGACACGATGTTTGTCGCGAAGGACGTTCCGAATTCTGGCAGTTCGTCAGACACCTCGGTCGCCGGACCTATATTGAGGCCATTCAGCACCTGTTCCTTGATGGAGGCGTCAAGAGACGACCAGTTGATCGTGTGTCCCAGCGTGACCATGTCGTGGTTTGAGACGGCGCCCGCAATCGTCCAGAGCGTCATGAAAGGCGAAAGGGCGTAGAGAGCCAGGGACATGGTGAGGGAGGTAAGGCAGATGACACGCGCCCGCTTCCGCGCGGGGCAGGCCCAGGCATCGGAATGGGGTGTTGTATCTGCGGCATGCATGGCGGCGCTCCTGCTATCCATGGTAAGGACTGTATCATACGCAATGCAGTCATGCAGTTAAGGTTTGTTGGCAATGACCGCAATCACGAAAAAGTGATCTCACTCTTTTTGTCGATTTCCCTGAATGACCGGAAAGACTCATGCCCCTCGACCTGACGGAAAACGAAATACAGAGGTACTCGCGTCACATCCTGCTGCCGGAAATCGGCGGTACGGGGCAGGTGCGTCTGCGTGATTCTTCCGTTCTGATCGTGGGCGCCGGAGGTTTGGGGTCGCCGGTCGCCTGTTATCTGGCGGCGGCGGGTGTCGGGCGGATCGGGATCGTTGATCATGACCGGGTCGAACTCTCCAACCTCCAGAGGCAGATTCTGCACACCACGGATCGGGTCGGCATGAGCAAGGCGGTCTCCGCCGGGCAGACTCTCCGGGCGCTCAATCCCGAAATCTGTATCGAGACGCATGAAACACGGCTGACGGCTGACACTGTCGCGGAGCTTGTCTCCCGCTACGATCTTGTGTGCGACGGATGCGATAATTTCGAGACGCGCTATCTGGTCAACGCCGCCTGTGTGCAACAGCGCAAAACGCTTGTGTCGGCAGCCGTGCTCAGATTTGACGGGCAGCTTTCCACCTTCCGTCCCCATCTCGGCGGCCCCTGCTACGAGTGTCTGTTTCCACGCGCTGGCGAGGACGGAGGAACGCCGAGTTGCGGCGATGCTGGTATTTTCGGTGCGGTGACCGGTGTGCTTGGAACACTTCAGGCGACGGAAGCGTTGAAGGAGCTATTGAATCTGGGCGAGTCCCTCGCGGGCAGGCTGCTGCTCTGGGATGCGCTGGCAACGCGGTTCACGACCATCAGCATTCCACGAGACCCGGACTGCCCGGTCTGCGGCAAGCAGGACTGACATGACGAGAGCAGACACGATAACAGACACGTCCGGGCGCGTATTCGAGAAAGATTTCGCGTTTCTCCTTTGTGACAACGATTTCAACCGGTTGCATGTGGCGTTCATGCTGGCGGCTTCGGCGCTGGCCATGAATCGGTCCGTGATCATCTTCGCAACCGGACCCGCTGTCCTGACGCTCTGTCGGGAGACGGAGGCGTTGTGGGAAAAGGAAGAGCGTCAGCTTGCCATGCAGGGTGTCGCGACCCTTGGCACGTTACGTGATGCGCTTCTCTCCATGGACGCAAGGCTGCTCGTGTGTGAGACCGGACTCCGGCGTACGGGAAAGGGAGCGGGCGATCTGATCGAGAAAGTCGAAGTGGTTGGAATGCCTACTTTTCTTGATCTTTCCGCCGGGTATAAACTGGTCACGTTCTAGGGAAGTTCCACTGAAACACAGGCTCAGCGGAATTGCTCCAGCTCGTTGTTCATCGGGCCTGTCCGCTTCCTCCTGCGGGTTGGGCAGGGGCTGTCTTTTTTCATGCGGTCAGGTCGTTCTGCCTGATCGTGATTGGTTCACATCGCATCAGGGTATTTCTGTGACGGGAATCCACGAACCTACTTGCCCACCGGCTCAGCTCTTGGCACGGATGCGGGCATGAAAACATCCATCCCCCTGCGCGTCGCCGCAACACTTGTGACTGTGGCAGCAACCCTGTCGGCAACTGCCGTCGCGTACGCCGCCACAGCGGACCAGCCTGCGCATCACCATAAGAGCCATGCCGCGACGGCTCACAAGGCAGCCAAAAAGGCGACGCATACGGAAGCCCATTCTGACAAGGCGCAGAAGGGCCACCATGCCGCGGAGGTGAAAGCGCACGGCACGGCTACGGCAGCGCATCACAGGAAGCATGAGGCGGCTGCGGCGACCAGAGAGGAAGCGCCGCACAAGGGCAAGACGACGCATAAGGCCCATCCGGCAAAGCATGTGCCTCATGGTGCGGCGCCGGCTGGCGCAGTCCGTCCGGTTCCCGCTCCGGCTGCTCTGCCTGCGGAGACCAATCCGACAGCGCCGCCTTCGCCGGATGATGCGTCCGCCGGTTCAAACATCAATGGACAGGACCCGACGAAAGGCAGCAATACCGGTCTGCCATTGCCTCGTTTCGCGGCCCTGCGGGCGGACGATGTGAACATGCGCGCCGGTCCGGGCCAGCGTTATCCCATTCAGTGGGTCTATCATCGTCGCGGTCTGCCGGTGCAGATCGAGCGGGAGTTCGATGTCTGGCGTCTGGTGGAAGATTCTGACGGCGTAAAAGGCTGGGTCCATCAGGCCACGCTCATAGGTTCGCGTGACTTTGCGATTCCGTCTCTGCCGGGCACG
Source organism: Acetobacter sp. (assembly GCF_022483985.1). Taxonomy (NCBI): domain Bacteria; kingdom Pseudomonadati; phylum Pseudomonadota; class Alphaproteobacteria; order Acetobacterales; family Acetobacteraceae; genus Acetobacter; species Acetobacter sp. Next base: position 316,623 of record NZ_JAKVME010000002.1, read on the forward strand.
ACGCCTCCTGCCGCTGAAACCGAAGCCAAACCCGCAGCGGACGCCGCTGTCGGGGGCAGTGCGGATGGGCAGAAAGCAGAGGCGCAGAAAGCCGGGACACAGAAGGCAGAGGCTCCGGCGGCCAACAGGCACACTGAATCCAAGATCATCAGCCGTGTCTCCACCAGCGCTGATGTGGCGAAGCTGCCCGGCGCGGTCATCCTTCATTCTTCGGCTGACAACGAATCTGCGGCCGTGGCTGTGCTGACGCCGGGCACCGTTGGAACCATCAAGGCCTGCGCATCTGGATCGTCATGGTGCAAGGTTGCGGTGCAGCGTTATGAGGGCTGGATTCACCGTTCCCAGATGTGGGGAATCGGACCGGACGAGGCCTATCCGCCATCCTGAAGCTGTGATCACCCTTTTTTGTCCGGCAGGAAGCGATGCGTGGTGATCGGATGACAGGTCTCCTTCGTTGAGTCAGTCTCGGGACATCCGGCTCGCAACAGGAGACTGCAACCATGGTCGTCGCTCAGTGCCGCACGAAAATCGTGGCCACACTCGGACCTGCTTCCTCAACACATGAGGTGATCAGGGGGCTGGCGCTCGCTGGCGCGGATGTTTTCCGGTTCAATTTTTCCCATGGCACGCACGACGATCATGCCGCCCGTTACCGGATCGTGCGGGAGGTCGAACTGGAAGTCGGACGGCCTCTCGGCGTTCTGGCGGACATGCAGGGTCCGAAGTTGCGGGTGGGTCGCTTTGCGGACGGGAAAGTCCTGCTGGAAACGGGTCGGCCCTTTCGGCTGGATCTCAGCGAAACGCCGGGTGACGCTTCACGGGTCGGCCTGCCGCATCCGGAAATCATTTCCGTGGCGAAGGAGGGTTCCATCCTTCTGCTGGACGACGGTAAGCTGAAGCTTGTCATCAGAAAAGTCGGCGACGATTTCCTCGAGACGGAAGTTCTGGTGGGTGGGCCGCTCAGCAACCACAAGGGGGTGAATGTCCCGGACCTTGTGCTGCCCATTCCCGCCCTGACCGCAAAGGACAGGGCCGACCTCGCCTTCGCGCTGGAGATGGGAGCGGATTTCATCGCCCTGTCCTTTGTGCAGCGCCCGGAAGACGTGCTGGAAGCGCGGGAGCTGGTGCAGGGTCGCGCCTGGCTGGTGTCCAAGCTGGAAAAACCGCAGGCGCTGGACAATCTGGCGGCCATCCTCGACGCCTCCGACGCGGTCATGGTGGCGCGGGGTGATCTCGGCGTGGAACTTCCGCCGGAGGTCGTGCCGCTGGCCCAGAAGCGGATCATCCGGGAGGCGCGTCTGCTCGGCAAGCCGGTCATTGTGGCGACGCAGATGCTTGAAAGCATGATTGCGGCCCCGACCCCCACCCGCGCCGAAGCCTCGGACGTCGCTACCGCTGTTTTTGATGGTGCTGACGCCGTTATGCTCTCCGCCGAGTCTGCGGCAGGCCAGTATCCGTGTGAAGCCGTGACGATCATGAACCGGATTCTGGAGCAGGTGGAATCAGATGAAGGCTGGCGGATGATCATGCAGGCCAGCCGCCTCGCTCCCGAGCATTACATTGCCGACGCCATTGCCCATGCCGCCCAGCAGGTCGCCACGACGCTGGGGGTTCCGGCCATTGTCGCCTACACCCATGCTGGCCCGACGGCTCTGCGCATCGCCCGTGAGCGTCCCATCGCCCGCGTCCTCGGCCTGACGCCGACCATTGCCACCGCGCGGCGGCTGGTTCTGGTCTGGGGGGTGCAGTCTTTCGTCACGCCTTCCGACAAACCGGTCCGTGATACGGAAGCGATGGTGTCGCTGGCGCTGGAAGCGGCGCTTGAAAGCCATGTCGCCGGTCCGGGAAACATGATCGTCATCACCGCTGGCGTGCCATTCGGGATCAGCGGATCGACGAACACAATCCGGGTTGCGAAAATTCCTGAAGCCTGAAGTGATCCCTTCACCCTCTGGTCCCGGCCGAAGGGGAAGGGTAAAGAAGATGCAATAAACGGATGTTCCGTTTCCACAGCGACTTACGCAGGCGACTTCAGGCACGGCATGAGCAAGACACGACAGTTTTTCGGGACCGACGGCATCCGGGGGAAGGCGAACACTTCTCCCATGACTGTGGAGATTGCTCAGAAGCTCGGTCAGGCGGCTGGTCTGCATTTTCGGCGAGGTAGCCATCGTCACCGCGTGGTGGTCGGCAAGGATACGCGCCTGTCGGGCTACATGATCGAATGCGCGCTGGTGGCGGGATTCCTGTCGGCGGGGATGGATGTCACGCTTGTCGGGCCGATGCCGACGCCCGCCATCGCCATGCTGACACGCTCCCTCCGTGCTGATCTTGGCGTGATGATTTCCGCCTCTCATAACCCTTTCAGCGATAACGGCATCAAGCTGTTCGGACCGGATGGTTTCAAGCTGTCCGATCAGCAGGAAAGCATCGTCGAAGGGCTGATGATGACGGATCTGACGTCGCAGCTTGCGTCGCCTGCCGAAATCGGTCGCGCCTCACGTCTGAATGATGCGGCTGGTCGTTATATCGAGCACGCCAAAGCGTCCCTGCCCAAGGGATGCCGTCTCGACGGGTTGAAGATCGTGATCGATTGCGCGAACGGGGCGGCGTACCGCGTTGCGCCGACCGCCATATGGGAGTTGGGGGCCGAGGTCATTCGTCTGGGCTGTGATCCTGACGGCGTGAACATCAATGAAGGGTGTGGCTCAACCCATCCGCAGGCGCTCTGCGAGGCGGTCGTTCGCCACGGAGCTGATCTCGGCATTGCGCTGGACGGTGATGCGGATCGTATGCTGCTGGTTGACGAGACCGGGCATCTGATCGACGGAGACCAGATTCTGGGTCTGATCGCCCGCTCGTGGGCAAAGGCCGGTCGACTGGCTACGTCTTCGGTGGTGGCGACGGTCATGTCCAATATGGGGCTTGAGCGTTTTCTGGCTGATGGCGGGCTTACGCTTGAACGTACAGCGGTTGGTGACCGTTATGTCGTCGAGCGGATGCGTGAAAACGGAGCCAATGTCGGTGGTGAACAGTCGGGGCATATGGTTCTGTCCGACTTTGCGACCACAGGCGATGGTCTGCTCGCCGCGCTTCAGGTTCTGGCCGTGCTGATCGAGGATGGGCGTCCGGCCAGCGAGGTCTGTCGGGTTTTCTCGCCTTATCCGCAGCTTCTGAAAAACATCCGGTTTTCCGGACCAAGTCCGTTGCGTCTGCCGGAAGTGCAGGCGGCGCGTGATGAGGTGATGGCGCAGCTCGGAGAGAAAGGCCGTCTTGTCCTGCGTGAGAGCGGGACTGAACCGCTGGTGCGTGTGATGGTGGAAGCCGAACACGAATCGGATGTGCATCGGGCGGTGGACGCGATGTGTGACGCAATCAATTCAGCCCATGTGGCGGCCTGATCCATGCGCGGACGGGTTCTGAGCATAGCAGGTAGTGACTCCGGTGGAGGAGCCGGTATTCAGGCGGACATCAAGGCGATCACAGCGCTTGATGGTTTTGCGATGACGGCGATTGCCGCCCTGACTGCCCAGAACACGATGGGTGTGGTCGATATTCTTGACGTGCCGCCCGAATTTCTTCGGACCCAGATTCGGTGTGTGCTGGACGATCTCGGCGCGGATGCGTTCAAGACCGGTATGCTCGGCCGTGCCGAGTGCATTCATGTGGTCGCGGAGGAAGTCAGCCGCTACCGGAAAATACCGTTTGTGCTTGATCCCGTCATGGTTGCGAAGGGTGGCGCCGCCCTTCTGGTCCCGGAAGCCATCTCGGCCCTGATGGATGCGCTCCTGCCTCTCTGCTCGCTTCTGACACCGAATATTCCGGAAACTGAGGCGCTTCTCGGGGTGCGGATCGAGACCGAGCAGGACATGATCGACGCGGGACATGCCTTGCGCGCCAAGGGTGCGCCTGCGGTTCTGGTAAAAGGGGGGCACATGAAAGGCCCTCATCTCGCTGATATTCTGGTGGACGGTGAGACGGTCGAGATTTTCACGTCCCAGCGTATCGATACCCGGCATACGCATGGCACGGGATGCACACTGGCCAGCGCGATTGCGACGAGGCTTGCACAGGGACGTTCCCTGAGAGATGCCGTGAAGGAAGCGCGGGCCTATCTTATCAGCGCCATTACCCACGCCCCGGGCTACGGACATGGAGCCGGTCCGCTGGATCACGGCGTTACGATTGCCGCGAACTGGACTGCCTGAAGGGAAAAATCTGACAGGGTGTTTCCCAGCCCTTACGGAATAGAAAACACCCTGTCAGGCGCGACGTTCTGATGGATGTGACGCTCAGGCTGCGACGGTTTCCTGCTGTTCGGCGTGCTGCGCTACGACTTCATTCGTGTCCAGACGCTGGAACTGTTCGCGCAGCATGTAGCCCCGACCCCAGACGGTGGTGATGAGGTTGCCCGCGCCTGCTGCCTGAAGCTTTTTCCGCAGCTTGCAGATGAAAACGTCAATGATCTTCATCTCCGGTTCATCCATGCCGCCGTAAAGATGATTCAGAAACGCATCCTTGGTCAGAACCATCCCCTTGCGCAGGACGAGCAGTTCCAGAATGGCATATTCCTTACCCGTCAGATGAACAGGAGCCTCGTTCACCATGACTTCGCGGCTGTCGAGGCTGAGTTTGAGCGGTCCCACACGCAGGGTCGGTTCGCTGAAGCCCTTGGAGCGCCGCAGGATAGCCTGCATCCGTGCGACCAGTTCGTCCGGATCGAAGGGTTTCGTCATGTAGTCGTCTGCGCCGATGGAGAAGGCTTTCACCTTTGCCTGCGGGCGCGTCAGGCCGGAGAGGACCACCATCGGGGTTGTGACGCGTGCTGCGCGGGCCCGGCGGACGACCTCATATCCTTCGATATCGGAGAGCATCAGTTCCAGAACCGCGAGGTCATAATCATAGTGTCTGAGCATCTCGACGGCTTCTTCGCCGGACTGGACGTGATCAACCGTAAAGCCAGCCCCTTTCATGATCTGGGTGATTTCACCGACGGAAGAAAGATCGTCTTCAACGAGCAGAACGCGCATGATGGTAACCCTTGGTTCGTTGTTGATCATTAGTTACCACCTTGGGTTGTATTGGTCTACGGAAATTTCACGTAAAGATTGTATAAAGATTCTTGTTAACCGTCATAAAAACGTAAATTGTCTTTTTTTTTATCTATTCCCTCCAGAAACATCGGACCTGAATGGTCCCAACCGGAGAAAATCTTATGAAACCGGATTTTCTCACGCAGGTTAACGCAACCTGTGCGAGCATTCCTGCAGCCATTGCGACCGGACGCGTGACATCTCTGTCCGGTCTCGCCGTGACGGTGACAGGCCTTGGAAGTCTGGCGTCGGTCGGTGACCGGATATTCCTGATGCGGCGCAACGGCGCGCCGATTCCTGCGGAAATCATAGGTTTCTCCAATACCCACGCGCACGCCATGGCGTTTGGAAGTCTTGATGGGCTGGCAAGCGGCAGCGAAGTCCAGTTCCCCGTTTTCATCGGGTCGCGGGCCCCGAAGCCCGGAGGAAGCCTGCCTGTGTCAGCCGGATGGATCGGGCGGATCATTGATCCCCTTGGTCGTCCGCTCGACGGCAAGGGGCCTTTGCCACCGGGGCCCGTTGCCCGCCCGGTCCGCACCGCTCCTCCGGATGCGACACTGCGCGCCCGTCTGGGACCAAGAATCGACCTTGGCGTCCGGGCCATGAATCTTTTCACCACATGCCGGGAGGGGCAGAGACTCGGGCTTTTTGCCGGGTCCGGCGTGGGAAAATCTACTCTGATGTCGATGCTCGCCCGTAATACGGCGTGCGACGTGGCCGTGATCTCTCTGGTTGGCGAACGTGGCAGGGAGGTCCGGGAGTTTGTCGAGGACGATCTGGGACCGGAGGGACTCGCCCGTTCCGTCGTCATTGTCGCGACATCGGATTCTCCTCCGCTCATGCGGCGGGAGGCGGCCTATGCGGCGCTCACCGTCGCCGAGTATTTCCGTGATGAAGGTCAGTCCGCGCTGCTGTTGATGGATAGCGTCACACGATTCTGTCAGGCGCTCCGTGAAATCGGCCTTTCCGTAGGGGAGCCTCCTGCGACACGGGGGTATCCTCCTTCCGTTTTCGCGGAACTGCCCCGGTTACTGGAGCGCGCCGGTCCGGGTATAGTGCGTCCTGACGGCTCCGCCGGGCAGATTTCCGCTCTCTTTTCGGTTCTCGTGGAAGGCGATGACCAGAACGAGCCGGTCGCCGATGCGGTGCGTGGTATTCTGGATGGGCATCTGGTGCTTGATCGTCGGATTGCGGAGACTGGCCGTTATCCGGCTATCGACATTCTGCGTTCACTGTCCCGCACTGTGCCCGGCTGCAATTCGGCTGATGAAAATGCCCTGACCCGTCGCGCCCGCGCCATTCTGTCCACGTATGCCGAGATGGCGGACATGATCAGGCTTGGCGCCTATCGGCCCGGAGCCGACGCCGCCGTTGATGAGGCCATCAAACTACGCCCGGCTATTGAAGCTGTTCTCTCACAGGGCCGCCATGAACACTTCACGCTGGAGCAGAGTTTTGCAGCATTGAGAGAAGCTCTTGCTGAAGTGCCCGTACAGGAAAACTCGGTCGCGGCCACGATGGCCGTTTCCTGATCGTTTAACGTAACTCCATACAGACCGAGACCCATCCAATGCCGTCCTCACAGCTTGATTCCCTCCTGAAAATCAGAAAACAGGAACTCGACGAAGCCAAGAAACTGCTTTCGGAAGCACTGGCGCGCGCCATGACAGCCTCCGACGCCGTAAAGGCCGCCGAGCAGAACATGGTCCGCGAGAGGGATATGGCGCTGGATTTTTCGGCTGACGATCAGGTGGTTGAAGCCTATTCGCGGTGGCTGCCAATCGGTCGTGCGGCCCTCGACAAGGCGCGGCTCAGCGAACAGGACGCCTCCATGGAAGTGGAGTCCTGTCGCACACGGGTCAACATGGCCCGGTCGGCGCTGGAGGCCGCGGAAAAACTGGCAGAAATGCAGGCGAAAGAGCGACGGGAACTGGCGCAGAAAAAGGAGCAGGCCATGCTGGATGATCTGGCCATGCGTCGGGCGACTCAAAAGAAACCAGACTGAGGGCGTCAGAGCGGGGCGCAGGACTATTGTCAGGTTCCTCAGGGTGGGCGTTTCCCCGCGGGAACGGGTTTCGTGCATACCGACCTTGCCGTCTGCCCGGTTCAAAAGAAAAATCGTGACAGGAATACGGAGACACAGGAAATAATGGATTTCTTTCCTTTCCTGTAATCGCCCGGATTTGATTCATGACCTCCCGTAACCTGATGCTGAACACCCGGTCCGAGACCGAGGCTCTTGCCCGCAGGTTGGCTGGTTTGACCCGTTCGGGGGACGCTATCCTGCTTTCGGGTCCGCTCGGCGCGGGGAAAAGCGTTTTTGCGAGAGCTTTCCTGCGGGCCCTGTGTAATGACCCGACGCTGGACGTCCCAAGTCCCACCTTCACGCTGGTTCAGCCCTATGATTCGCCACAGGGAGGCGTGTCACATTTCGATCTCTGGCGGTTGCAGGGCCCGGAAGCGCTGGAAGAACTGGGCTGGGATGATGCCCGCACGGGGATCGTGCTGGTTGAATGGCCGGAACGTCTGGAAGATCTGACTCCGGCCGATGCCCTGCATGTCACGCTGAAACCGCGCCCCGTCGCCGGACAGGATCCCGACGTGGAAGACCTGCCCCGTGAAGCTGTTCTGACAGGCTGGGCTGACCGGCTGTGAACGGGAGGACGGTTCTCTTGCGGCTCTCTTTTTGACGGATCATCCTTCTCCGATGAACGCTTTTTCCGCTCCCGGTCTCGCCACCATACCCGCTCATCTGCGCTTTCTTGATGAGGTTGCGGCCCGCTGGACCGCAGGCGTGGAGGAAGACCCCGAGCGGATTGGCGATGGTACACTGGTTCTGCCGGGTCGTCGCGCCGCCCGTGCTCTGACGGAAGCCTTTCTGCGACAGGCGGATGGGCGGGCGATTCTTCTGCCCCGTATCATTCCCATAGGCGGGCTGGATGAAGCGGAAACGGCGCTCGCCAGCCCCGACGCCCTGCTTCTGCCTCCCGCGGTTCCGCCCATGCGGCGGCTGGCCATTCTCACGCGACTGGTGCTTCAGGCGGAAACGGCTTTCGGCACCCGACCGATGCTGGATCAGGCATGGCCCCTGGCGCGGGCGCTCGCTGATCTGATGGATGAGGCGGAGCGCTCAGGCATCAATCTGGCCGAGACGCTGCCGAATGCCGTCGATGAGGGTTTCGCCACGCACTGGCAGAAGACCCTTACCTTTCTCGGCATCATCACCCGCATCTGGCCGGACTGGCTGCGCGAACAGGGACTGATGAATCCTGTCGCGCGTCAGATCGCGCTGCTGGATGCACAGGCGGATTACTGGGCGCATCAGGTCGATGGAACATCGCGGCTCTGGGCTGTCGGTTTCACCGATGCGCTGCCGTCCACCGTCAACGCGTTGCGGGGAGTGCTCCAGCATCCACGCGGGAGGCTGGTCATGCCCGGTCTGGATCGGGACATGGATGACGAGACATTCGCCGCACTTCCGGATGGCCATCCGCAGGCAGGTCTGTCCCGGCTTCTGGCCAGTCTCGATTCTCGACGGGACGATGTGGAGACATGGGCTTCCGTCCTGGCCGACGGGGAAAGCCGCTCTGTCCTCGCAGCCCGTACCCACACCATCGCGCGGGCGCTGCTGCCCGCCGCCGCTCTGTCCGACTGGGCTGGGAATCCCGAGCGTGGCGAATGTGCCGGTCTGCATCGTCTCGCCAGCGCTGATCAGCAGGAGGAAGCTGCTGCCATTGCCCTGATCCTGCGGGCAGGTATCGAACAGAAAAACAAGAGAGTCGCCCTTGTCACGCCGGACCGCGCACTGGCGGGAAGGGTGGCCGCTGAACTGGCCCGCTGGGGCATCCTTGCGGACGACAGTGCGGGCGAACTGCTCATCACCACGCCCGCCGCAGTGCTGCTGCGCCTGCTGGCGCAGGCCGTGGATCAGAATCTTGCGCCTGTTGCGTTGCTGGCGTTGCTGAAACATCCGCTGGTTGCGTGCGGCATGTCGTCGGGCACAGCCCGCGCCTCGGCCCGTCTGCTGGAGCGGAGGCTTCTGCGGGGTCCGGCTCCTGCGCCCGGTATCGAAGGGCTACGGCAACATCTGGAAGAGAAGCAGAAAAGAGAGGGAGCCTCTCTTGATGGCGCGTCGGCAGACCGGCCAGATGAACCGCAGCCGCTCGACCTGTTCCTGACGGCCATTGAACGCTGCCTTGCACCCGCACTGGAAAGCGCTCGTGAGGAGCGGAAACTGCCAGAACAGCTTACGGCGCTGCTCAGGGCTGCGGAGGCGCTTGCCTCTACCGATGACACGCCGGGTGCGGAAAAGCTCTGGCGAGGTGAGGACGGCAATGCCCTCGGTCACCGTTTCTCCGATCTGCTGATGGTTACGGATGTCCTGCCTCCCCAGCCGTGGGCAGTGCTCGACGGACTGCTGGCTGCCGTCTTTACCGAAGAGCGTGTCCAGAGTCGTCGTGCGCTGAGAGGACGAGGCGAGACGACCATCACGCTGCATCCCCGCGTGTTTATCTGGGGTCTGACCGAGGCGCGTCTTCAGACCGTCGATCTCATGGTGCTGGGTGGTCTGGTGGAGGGTGTCTGGCCTCCCGCCACAGATCCCGGTCCATGGCTTAGCCGTCCCATGCGGGCTCGTGTCGGCCTGCCTTCGCCTGAGCAGGCCATCGGGCAGGCGGCGCATGATTTTGCATCCTGCCTATCCTCCGCTGCCGAGATTGTGCTGTCCACACCAGGCCGCCGTGATGGTGCGCCTGCTGTGCCAGCCCGCTGGCTGGTGCGGCTGGATGCGTTTCTCGCCGGACGGGGGCAGAAGCTGGTGGAGCATCCGGCGCAGTCATGGCTGTCGCAGATCGATCGTCCGGTTGGGGCCGCACAGCCGGTTACGGCCCCTGAACCACGGCCGCCTGTCAACAGGCGTCCGCGTCGCCTGAGTGTCACCGAGATTGAGACATGGATGCGTGATCCATATGCCATCTATGCCAGACATGTGCTGAATCTGCGTCCGCTCGATCCGCTGGAGCAGTCCGTCGACGCGTCCGATTACGGTATGCTGGTGCATGGCGCGCTGGACGCATGGTTCCGGAAATATGGTGCGGAGTGGCCGCATGATGCCGTGACGTCCCTGCGTCAGGCTTTTCTCGACAGTCTGGATGCCGCCAGTCTGCGTCCGGCGCTGGCTTCATGGTGGCGGCCGCGTCTGCTCCGCATCGCCGACTGGGTCGTGCAGGCCGAAGCTTCTCGTCGTGAAAGCGCTTCTCCACGCGCCATTCTGACGGAAGCCAAAGGCCGCGCCACCATTACAGACGCACCCGGTGGAACGTTCACGCTGACAGGACGTGCTGATCGTATCGATCTGTTTGACGATGGGAAAATGGCGCTGCTGGACTACAAGACCGGCACGGTGCCTTCCACGAAGGAGGTGGTTGCCGGATGGAGTCCGCAGTTGCCGCTCGAAGCCGCTATGCTGACACTGGGTGCATTTCCTGAAGCGACGAAGCATTTTTCTGTTGATGAGAACAGCAATTCTGAGGTGGGTGACCTGATTTACTGGCGTCTGACGGGCGGTGCGGAACCCGGGTCCGAGACGGTGGTGAAAAGCAAGGAGATCAGCATCACCGAGCTTGCCCGGCAGGCATGGGAAAGTCTCCGTCAGCGCGTAGAAGCGTATGACAGCAAGGCGCAGCCTTATCTTTCGCATCCTCATCCCGGTAAACCACCGCGTTTTGCGGATTATGCCCAGCTTGCCCGTGTGACGGAATGGAGCACGGCGCGCGAGGAGGGGGGAGAATGAAGAGGGCTTCGCTGTCTGGAGGTTTTGCCCCGCTCCCCACAAAGGGATGTAGTCCCTTTGAACCCGATTTCTGTTTCAGGACAGAGGGAAGCGACTTTTTTCCGGCAAGGCATACAATCAGTTTTCCTCTGATTTTTTCAGTCATTATTATGAATTATTCAGAAGAAAACGTAGGTTCTGTTCAAATCCGGAAGGGATCGAAGCCCCCTTCGCTTCGATTAATTGATCATTCGTCGGTTTCCAAAGACATAGCCTTTGGCGGATCAAGGGCAGGGCTCTTCGACAGACACGCAAGATTATCGGCATGACTCTTATCACCAGCGCCATCGACCTCGCCAATGTGCAGCAGAATGATGCGTCCGATCCGAATGCGTCCGTTTTCGTGTCGGCTTCCGCTGGCAGCGGCAAGACCAAGCTACTGATCGACCGCCTGCTGCGCCTGATGCTGCCGCGTCAGAACCCGGATAATCCCGCAGGACCGCTCATCCCCGGCACATGGCCCGGACGCATCCTCTGTCTGACATTCACCAAGGCAGCAGCGGCAGAAATGGCGATCCGCCTCCAGCGCACGCTCGGTGAGTGGGTCACGCTGCCGGACGACAGGCTGGATCAGGCGCTTGGCAGGCTGAATGTTCCGTCTTCGGCCCGTGCGGAAGCGCGTGCCCTGTTCGCACGGGTGCTTGATCTGCCCGGTGGTATGCGGATCGGCACGATTCACGCTTTCTGTCAGTCACTTCTGCGTCGTTTTCCGCTTGAGGCCGCGACCAATCCGCATTTTACGCTGATGGAGGATACGGACGCCTCTCTGGCTCTGTCGGAGGCGACGGAGGCTGAACTGGGGCGTCTTCCTGCCAGTCTGGTGGAACCGCTCGCGGCCCAGATTTCGCTTGTCGATCTGCTGGGTCTGCTGACCGAACTCCGCTTCAGCGGCAAGAGCGGGGAGGTGCTGGCGCTCGCGCAGACTGACAGGGAAACGTTGTGGGCAAAGCTGCTTGGAGCGCTCGGCGCGAAGATGGTTCCGGACGGAGATCCGGTTCTTGCGGCCTGCACGGCTATTCCGGATGAAGACACGCTGCGCGAGGCCCTGAAAACGATGCTGGAAACGGCGCCGGCGTCAGCGCAGAAGCGTGCTACCGAAATGCTGGACTGGCTGTCGTATTATCCGCCGAAGCGGGCGGCGAACTGGTCGGCATGGCAGGGGTTTTTCCTGACCGGAAAAGGTGAACTGCGTAAACACGCTGGCACTAGCGAGAAATATGCTAAAAATTTTGAGTCCACAGTTGATCGGATTCAGGAAGAGGCCAGACGTATTCTCGCTGTCGAGGAAACCCGCCGCGCCATTATCCTCTCCAACCTGACACTTGCTCTCCTGCGAACAGCGGCTCCGGTTCTGGAAACCTACAGTACCGGCAAGGCTTTGCGCGGACAGGTAGAGTATGACGATCTCATCCGTCGCACGCTTAGCCTGCTTCGTGACCCCGGCGCGGCATGGGTCCTTTACAAACTTGATGGCGGTATCGATCATCTTCTTCTTGACGAGGTTCAGGATACCTCCCGCGAGCAGTGGCGCATTGCGGGTGATCTGACAGAAGAATTCTTTTCTGGCGCCGGCGCGCACGATGAAAATACAGGGCCGCGTACGGTCTTCGCAGTGGGGGATTACAAACAGTCGATCTACGGATTTCAGGGTGCTGACCCAGAAGCTTTCCGTGAATGGCGTCAGACTTTCGAAAAGCGTGCTCAGAACGCCGGGGTGATCTGGCGTGAACCCCAACTCACCGTCTCGTTCCGTTCCACCACACCGGTTCTGTCTCTTGTCGATGCGGTCTTCAGTCATCCGCTGGCGGCACGGGGCGTCAGCGAACCGGGTCAGTCGATGCCACGCCATGAATCCGCCCGTCCGGGGCAGGGAGGACGTGTCGAACTCTGGCCGCTCGTGCCTCGTGCCATCGAGGGTGAGGAGGATACCGAAGAACCCGATCCATGGGCGGCGACCCGCAAGAATGTTGGGCAGATTTCACCACAGCAGCGTCTTGCGGACACGCTGGCCCGCTGGATCGCCGGGCAGTTGCTGCAACCGTCCGCGCCCGGAGAAACGCAACTGACACCGGGTGATGTCCTGATCCTTGTGCCGCGCCGTTCCGCTTTTGTGCGGGCGCTGATCCGTGCGCTCAAAACCGCTGATGTGCCGGTCGCGACACTCGTGCGCACGGGGCTTGCCGATCAGACGGTGGTTCAGGATCTGATGGCGTTGTGCGACGCGCTTCTGCTGCCTCAGGATAATCTGACACTGGCCTGTGTACTGACTTCACCGCTCGGTGGTCTCAGCGATGACAGTCTGATGGCGTTGGCGATGGATCGTGATGGCGAACCGCTCTGGACGATGCTGCGTGAGCGTCACGCCGAGCGACCGGACTGGTCGGCCGCGTGGAGTTATCTGTCAGCCCTGTTCCGTCGCGTGGATTACGCCTCGCCCTACACGCTGTTGTCCGAGGCGCTCGGTGTGCAGGGTGGTCGCGCCCGTATCCTTGCACGTCTTGGTCCGGAGGCGGCCGAACCGATTGACGAACTGCTCTCCGCAGCGCTTCGCTATGAGGAAAACCACGCGCATTCCCTACAGGGTTTTCTACACTGGCTTCGTAACTCGAATGAAAGTGTCAAGCGGGAAGCGGAGGCGACAGGACATGCTGTGCGCGTGATGACGGCGCATGGCTCCAAGGGATTGCAGGCGCGTCTGGTCATTCTTCCCGATACGATCGGGACGCCCCGTTCAGACAGTCGGCTTCTCTGGCTTCCGGCGAAGGGTGATGATTTCGGCCTGCCGGTGTTCGTTCCCCGCACGGATGCTGCGACAGAGGTCACGAAAGCCGTGCGTGAGAAACTGCGTGAACAGGCGGCGGAAGAATATAATCGCCTGCTCTATGTCGCCCTCACCCGAGCCAGTGACCGGCTGGTCGTCTGTGGCTGGGAGACGGGCCGCGCGCTCAGTGATGAAAGCTGGTACGCGCGTTGTGCGGATGGCTTCATTGCGGGAGAAGCGGTGTGCGAGCCGTTCGATCTCGGATGGGATGGGGCGAGGCTGGTTTTGCAGGAGCCTGTGACCGTCAGCCGCCCCACGTATGCGGAGACATCCGTGTCACCATCCGCCCCGCTCCCGGCATGGACAGGACACGCGCCAGACTGGACTCCCGTGCCTCCGCCGGAAGAAGCGGCATTGTCGCGCCCGCTGTCACCAAGCCGTCCTGATGATGCGCCGTTTGGTGAACAGCCCTCCACACGATCTCCGCTTGATATTGCAGCGCTTACCCCCAATGCAGCGCGTGAGGCGGCTTTCCGGCGGGGTATGCTTGTCCACGCATTGCTCCAGTTCCTGCCAGATCGACCGGAGGCGGATCGAACGGATGTCGGCTATGGCTGGCTGCTTCAGCCCGGCAATCAGATGGATGAACGGGAGGCGGCCCGGTTGGTTGCGCGTGTTATTGAAGTGATGGAAACACCTGTGCTGGCCCCATTATTTGCACAAGGCAGCCGCGCGGAGCAGAGGCTGGCGGGCGTTGTCGGGGAAACAGTGATTGTTGGTCAGGTCGATCGCATGGTGGTCCTGCCTGACCGTGTGCTGGTCTGTGACTTCAAGACCAATCGCCGTCCACCTTCATCCGTTGAACGTACTCCTGTGATGTATCTGCGCCAGATGGCCGCCTATCGTGCGTTGCTGCAATCCCTCTATCCGGGACGTGTAGTGGACTGTTGTCTGGTCTGGACGGAGGTTCCGACGGTGACAATGCTGCCTGGTCGTTTGCTGGATGAATACGGACCGAGATAATTTCAACTTTTTTGAAAAACTTTATGCTTGGTCATCTGGTTTTTATGTCGGCTATACGGTTTTCCGATTAGATGATTTATGTCGCTCATCAGTTATCTGATCGTATTTTTTCTGCTGCTTCCAGAGACAATCCGGGACATGCCTGTTTATGGTCATGGCAGCATTTTTTACCCGGTAATGGTGTCTGGCGACCATCGGATCATGATTCTTTGCGTTTTGATGCGAGGATACTGGGCAGCCGTGTCTCAATCCAATCGGCGAGCGCAGAGACTTTCTCTGCGGCTTCCTTCCCAAGTGGGGTCAGGCTGTATTCGACATGGGGCGGTACCACATTGAGCGCCACACGGTCTACAAGACCATCGCTTTCCAGCCATTGAAGCGTCTGGGCTAGCATGCGTTCACTCACCCCGCCGATAAGACGACGTATTTCTCCAAAACGATGTGTCCCGCCTTGCAACACAATCAGAACCAGAACGCCCCAGCGACTGGTCATGTGTTTGAGGACGTCACGCGAGGGACAATCAGCGACCATCAGGTCACCTCGACGAAGCCGCGCCGACAGGGAGGTGCCACGGACTTTTGGATTTTTCTTCATACTTACATTTATGTACGTACTTACGAATAGGAAGCAATGCTTCTATCTCTGGACATGTCACGAATGATGATCAGGGAGAAAAGTCATGACGATTGCGGTTACCGGCGCCAGCGGTCAGCTCGGCCATCTTGTCCTCAATGCCCTTGCGGGCCGGACGAGCGCGGGAAACATTGTCGCTCTTGCACGCACACCGTCAAAAGTAGCGGCTGAGGGCATTGAGGCGAGAGAATTCGATTACACGAAAATCGAAACGCTGGCCTCTGGTCTGGCGGGTGTGGAAACCCTGATCCTGATTTCGTCGAGCGAAATCGGTCAGCGTATCGTGCAGCATCGCAATGTGATCACAGCGGCGAAATCGGCCGGAGTGAGAGCCGTTCTCTATACCAGTGTGCTGCACGCGGATACGTCGGTTCTGTCACTGGCGGACGAACATCGTGTGACGGAGGCCGACCTGAGACTGTCCGGTCTGTCTTTCACAATCCTGCGCAATGGCTGGTATACTGAAAATTACACGGGTTCCGTGGAAGCCGCCCTGAAGGGAGGGGCTTTTATCGGGAGTGCCGGAGACGGCCGTATCTCGTCTGCCGCCCGCGCTGATTATGCAGAAGCGCTTGCCGTCGTTGCAACAGGTGTGAATCATACCGGTAAAACCTATGAACTCGCAGGCGACGGGGTCTGGACGCTTTCCGATCTGGCGGCTGAGGTTTCACGACAGACCGGCAGAGACATTCCATACCGTGATCTGAGCGATGCCGATTACGCCAGAGTCCTTGTCGGAGCAGGTCTACCCGACGGACTGGCACACGCTATCGCAGGCTGGGATATCGCCGCTTCACAGGGCGCGCTTTTCGATGCCGGACGACAGCTTTCGACGCTGATCGGACGTCCAACGACGTCTCTTTCGGAAAGTGTTGCGGCAGCACTTAGAGCGGTATCCGTCCAGACTGGATCACGGATACCACTCTAATTCATTGTTTATCGAGCAACTTTATCCGACCAGATGATTCCGTCTGATCAGATGTTGCTCTAAATAACCTTCCGATGATGTGAAACACCATGCAGTTTGCTTTCAGAGATTTCTCTTTGAAAGCAGACTGCATGCTGCCTTAACTTATTCCGGCATAACCACTGAACGTAACAAATATCTGCTCTTCACGCCCTGACAGCCAACTCAAACAGATAACAGCTGATGTTGACGGATTTCACGCGATTTCCAGCCTACTTGACCATACTTAGCTGTGTGTAAGTATGATCCGGAGCAATCCGTTCATGATTGGACCACGCAGTGTCAGAAGTTTTAGGGTGCCATTGGGGATGGTAAACCGAAACGAAGGTAATGCAGGTCACCCGAGCAGCTTTGTTTCCTGTATCATTCGCGGTTGATCAGGAGGATGTCAGGAAGTTTCATGCTGACCCGGATCATATGACTGGGTCGATGTGATTTTAAAGCTTTGGTTACAGGTGAAGTGTCGGAAGTCGATGTTCAGTTTTTTAAGTTATAAACGTAATTTATGGAAAAAGGGGGCTTTGAAATGCCCCCATGAAATCAGACGCGCTGCATTGTCCAGACGACGCGACCGATAATGGTCATGGCATGGCCGTCAGGCGATCCGAAACTGGCCTGATCCGCAGGGAAGGTTGCTGACTGATAGGCTGGGTTGTCGGACTGGACAAGAAAATCGCCGCTGGCTGTCCGGGAAACCCTTTTTACGAACAGACCGCCGTGCATCACGACGGCATAAACACCCTCTATTCGTGTTGAGGGCTGCGTATCAACCAGCAGGCGGTCCCCGCTATGGATGGTCGGCAGCATGGAATCGCCATCAGCCGTGATCATGATCAGGCCCGAAGGCTGTAGTCCCAGTTCTTCCGTCAGGAAATTTCGTGGAAATTGTATGGGGTGACCGACGCTTTCCTCGCAGGTTCGGCCAAAACCGGCAGAGGCTCTGGCGTCGTAATAAACAACGGCGACTGAGGAAGAGAGCTTGGTCTCCCCTGTCCAAAGCCATTCGGGAGAAACGCCAAGTTCTCTGGATATTTCGTCAATTTTTGATGGTTTCCAGTCTGCTCCCGGTTTCTGGTATTTCCCGATCATGGACTCGGAAATCCCCGTAGAAAGATGCAGTTGCCGTGCTGAGCCGTAACGCTGGATGGCCTGCGTCAGTCTACCTTCGCGGGTAGAAAGATCGGGAGCTTCCTTCAGGGAAGGTCCACGGCGGCGGCGGAAGATTTTCTTTTCTTCCATCATGACAGGCTATGAGTTTGTTCAGGGAGGATGTCTCTATAATAACATCTCTTTTGTGAGGTTTTTTGCTTGCATATATGATTAAAATAGCTCATATTTCTCTCCGAGGGACGGTTGGAAAATCGTTAAAAACTCATAAAAGTCTAAAAATGGCAAAAGTCCTTACTCAATGGATGGTTTATGTCACAGATTGATCGTGAAAAACAAGCTCATTCGCGTTCGTATAATGGTCCAAATCCCATTCGTATGAATGATCAGGATTGGAATGTGATGATTTCAGCTCTTTCGAATGAGCAGAAAGAAGAGCTGAACGAACTTCGTCATCAGGCGCGGTGCTGTGCCCGGATGGCTGTTTCGGGGGCACAGGCCACGGCTGTAACGCTGGAAGTGGCTGAAACAGCCATGGAAGTTCTGCTGCGGACGTTAACGGAAATGGAAATCAGTTTTCCATTCGATGGTTTTTCTTTTTCAGGGAGCTACGCCTGATGGTCAGGAAATTTGAAGCTGGACGTGCGGAAGATCTGGGGAAGGCAGCCCAGACGCTGTACGCAAAAGGAAAGAGTATCCGTGCTATTTCAGAACAGATTGGCGCTTCACGGTCCTATGTGCATAGGATTTTGATGCGGGCGCGAACAGAGTATCTCGCGACGATGGTGAGTCAGCGTCGCATTGCGCAAGGCAATGATCCTTTGCCTCCGGGCAACATTATCAGCATGGGAGCGATAAGTTTACATAATAGAAGGTGTGTTCATTGAATAATACGTATTAGTTTCTTTGTTAAAATATGCAATTTAAATAATTTTTAATACGATTGATTGATGTTTATGCAAATGATGCTGAGTATACAGCTTTGGTGAGCTATTTGCAGCCTGTGTCTCAAAGTGTATTCAGCCGTTTAAACGTTTCTCAGAAATTAGGTATAGAAATTTTTCTTCCATCTTCAGCTGATTTTCCGGTCGCCATATGGGAACATTATAAACCATATTTTTATTGCAATTGATAATTGTTATCATTTATAGTTCTTGGAGGATATGCATATTCTACCCATGATACATTGTGAAGTTGCAGAATGAATCAGCTTTTCTGTGAAAAAACGGGTATGATAGAGTTGGATCCGGACTACTTTGATGAAATTACCGGTGGTGTAAACGCATCATTGGCGGGACAGGCGGCTGTATATGGCATTATTGGAGCCGCTGCCGTTACGGCGGCTGCCGGAACGGCGCTGGTTACGGGGGCAAGTTATCTTGCAAAATGGGCATTCCTTCCACCGCTTCCTCCGGGACAGGAAGAGGAATACTATAGAAACAGTTTAACCAGATAACAGGTAGGGTTTTCGGGTCGCGTATATGTTGAATATACACGGCCTGATATCGGATTTTCAAAAACAGGAATTGTTTTTCTATTGGAGAGAGTGTTTGCTGATGAAAATAGAAAAATATTCTCTATATTTGTTCATAATTTCTGAATTGATTCTTGTATTCAGTATAATGACGTATGAAAATTTTCAGAAGCAGGATAAATTTCTGTTTTCTGCAATGGCGATAGTTTTTCTGATATTTCCGTTCGGACTTTTGAAGGCGGACAGGCGCTTTAAATTGTTCTTTGTTGTAGGGATATTATATTCTTTTTTATGTCTGTGGGTTTCTTTTTCCTGAATCTGAATCTGATAACTCCGCTTTCTTACCTTGATATTTCAAGAGATTTATTGATCGTTCTGTTTTTCGTGCTTATGTTTTTTATTGCAAGATTTAAGAAATCCGAGATGTAAAAAGGGAGATTGTCATGCAAGCGATCATTCCGCTTTTTGGCCGTCTCATTTTACATGGAAAGAAGGGCCTGAAGAACGCTCAGGCCCATAAATGTCGATCCGTAATCAGCCGCCCGCTTTTTTCGCCGCATCAAATGCGTCCATGATGCGGGTCGAATAGACAAGAGCCGCTCCCGCATTCAGGGCGATGGCGACGCTGAGAGCTTCACCAATCTCCTCACGGGTCGCGCCTGCCTTCACCGCTTCTTCCGCGTGAATGGTGATGCAGCCGTCACAACGGGTCGTGGCCGCGACAGCAAGTGCGATCAACTCCCGCGTCTTGGCATCCAGATGGCCGCTTTTCGCGCTGGCGCCGTTCAGGGCAAGGATACTTGCGACAGTGTCCGGCGCCACGGAATTGTAGGCGCCGATGGCCTTGCCAAGATGCTCGCGCCGCTCATTCCAGTCTGTCCAGTCAGTCATGGCCTGAATTCCTCTGCCTTGGGTGAAATCACCCCACGATAGGCCGAGGTCCGGATAATGCCTCTTCACCACCGCGTGAGTATGTTGTCACGAGCGAGTGTGGCCTATTGTCACTCTCTTGCTGGTCACAGCAGGCATCGCTATCGGCAGAACCATGGATACCATGAACAGACAGCCCCATTCCGCCCAGTCCCGGACTTCTGGCCAGCCTCAGGCTTCAGGTCCATTTGCGCTGTATGAGGAACGCGTTGCCAGCGGCACGCTGCGGCGTGATCCGGATCAGGAGCGCGTCGCCAGACGTCTCGACCGTCTGTGGGTCGAACTGGAGGCTTATCGCCCGGTCCCGGTCAGGCCGCAGGAAGAGCGCAAGGGGCTGCTCTCGAAACTCGTCAGCAAACTGCCGGACCTGTTGAATCGGCCTGAGGAGCGCGCAGGCGACGGTATTCCGCGGGGGGTGTATATCGTCGGTCGTGTCGGTCGCGGCAAGACGATGCTGATGGACCTGTTCTTTTCCTGCGTCACGATAAAGAAGAAGCAGCGTATCCACTTCCTGACCTTCATGCAGGAGGTTCATCAGCGCCTGAGGGCGCTCAAGGCGGCCAACCCGGGGATGAGCGATCCGATCCCGCCTCTGGCCCAGACCATCGCCCAGGATGCGACTCTGCTCTGTTTTGATGAGTTCCAGATCAACGATATTGCTGACGCCATGATTCTGGGGCGTCTGTTCGAGGCGCTGTTCGCGGCGAAGGTCATCATCGTCGCCACGTCGAACACCGTTCCCGGTGATCTGTTCCAGAATCGTCCCGGTGCGGACGCCTTCAAGCCGTTCATCGCCATCATCCAGCGCCATCTGGATACGGAAGTGCTGGATTCGGAAACCGATTATCGCCGTGGACGCGAACAGGACGACACGACATGGATCGTGCCGGCCGACGAGACGGCCAGACGGCGTCTCGACAGGATCACGGCGCGTTATGGGGAAGGTCATCCGGTGGAAAAGGTGACTCTGGAATTCAGTGGCCGGTCCCTGCCGGTGGATCACAGTCAGGGACCGGTAGCGCGTTTTGATTTCACTTCTCTGTGTAGTAGGCCGCTGGGACCAAACGATTATTTGGCAATTGCCAGAAAATTTCCCGTTATTGTGATGGACGATATTCCACCCCTTGGACCCGACGATGCGAACGTCGCCAGACGCTTCATCACATTGATCGACGCCTTGTACGACAACGGCAATTTGCTGTTCGTCTCCGCCGATGACTCCCCGGATAACCTGTTCCCGTCAGGGGAGGGAGCGGACGCATTCGCCCGTACGGCATCCCGTCTCATGGAGATGAGCAGCGAAAGCTGGCTGGCCCGCGCCCATGGTCCCGGAGGTGTCCTCTCCAGACCGTGACAGCCCGATGGCTTGTCGTGTGTTTTTCGGCGGTCTAGCAAATTCGGCAGTAACCCGGCCGCGACCGGGTATGGCCGGGTCATCCGGTCGTGGAATGGAGACAGGCAGGTCATGGAGATATTTGCAGACACGCAATCCTTCCGCCTGAAGTCGATTTTCTGCGATCAGGTGACCACTTCTTCAGCTTTGGACGTAACAGTCATGTCGAAACGGCCTATCGACCGGTTTGGGGAGGTGTCACACAGGAACATCTCAGCGAACCTGAGAAGAAACACAGGAGCGTTCTGAAAATGGCGGGCAGCGATCTTCTTACGACGGCACTGAGTGGTAGCAATATCGCTTATGTGGCCGACCTGTACGCACGGTGGGCCGAAGACCCCAATAGTGTCGACTCCTCCTTCGCCGACCTGTTCGGGGCTATGGACGATGAAACGGCCTCCATTCTTCAGGATGCCTCCGGCGCTTCCTGGGCACCGCGCAAATCCATCATCACGGGCGACGAGCCCGCTCCGGCTCCCGCGACCGGCAAGGCCTCCGGTCTGGCTGCGACCGACAGCCTCGCCATCGCGCAACTGATCCGGGCGTTCCGCGAATTCGGGCATCTGGAAGCGCAGATCGACCCGTTGGGTCTCAAAGTTCCGGCTCCGGCCGTCGAGCTGGACCCTGCGACCTACGGCTTCGGCCCAAAGGATCTCGATCGTCCGGTCTATATCGGCAAGCTGCTGTCTCCGATCCTGCCGGGCCGCGAGACGGCCAGCGTCAAGGAAGTCGTAACTGCGCTGCGTCAGGTCTATTGCGGCGCGATCGGCGCGGAATACATGTATGCGCGTTCCGAAGAGCAGCGCGACTGGTTCCGCTCCCGTCTGGAAGGTGACAACTGGCAGAGCAGCGTTACGGTCGAGGAACAGAAATCGATCCTCAAGAACCTGACGGAAGCCGAAGGTTTCGAATCTTTCTGCCAGAAGCGTTATGTCGGCGCGAAGCGCTTCGGTCTTGAGGGCGGTGAGGTCTCCATCCCGGCGCTGCATGCCGTGATCGATCAGGTCGCTCAGCAGGGCGTAAAGTCTGTCGCCATCGGTATGGCGCATCGCGGTCGCCTGAATACGCTGGTGAACGTCGTCCGCAAGCCCTATGTCGCGATCTTCAACGAGTTCGGCGGCGGCTCCTTCAAGCCCGATAACGTGGCCGGTTCCGGCGACGTGAAATACCACCTCGGCTCCTCCACGGATGTCGAGATCGGCGGTCACTCGGTTCATATCTCGCTCCAGCCGAACCCTTCTCATCTTGAGGCTGTTGATCCGGTCGTCTGCGGCAAGGTCCGCGCCGCACAGGACGATGACGGCGATACCGAGACCCGTCTG
Source organism: Acetobacter sp. (assembly GCF_022483985.1). Lineage (NCBI taxonomy): Bacteria > Pseudomonadati > Pseudomonadota > Alphaproteobacteria > Acetobacterales > Acetobacteraceae > Acetobacter > Acetobacter sp. The sequence continues at coordinate 339,157 of NZ_JAKVME010000002.1, forward strand.
TCGCACATGGCGATCCAGATTCATGGCGACGCGGCCTTCGCCGGTCAGGGTGTGGTCTATGAGACGATCTCCATGTCCCAGCTCAAGGGCTATCGGACGGGCGGATCGGTCCATATCATCGTGAACAATCAGGTCGGCTTTACGACCAATCCGGAAAATGGCCATTCCGGCATCTACGGGTCCGACATGGCCAAGGCCATCGAGGCGCCGGTTCTGCACATCAATGGCGACAATGCGGAAGCCGTGGTCTACGGCGCGCGTCTGGCGGCCGACTATCGCCAGAAATTCGCCAGCGACATCATCCTCGACATCGTCTGCTACCGCCGTAACGGCCATAACGAGACCGACGAGCCTGCCTTCACGCAGCCGGTGATGTACAAGGCCATTGCGGATCATGAGACGCCGCATACCGTTTACGCCAGTCACCTCGTGAAAACGGGCGTGGTCACGGAAGAGGACGTCAAGGCGCAGTGGGATGCGTTCCACGCAAAGCTGGACGAAGATTTCAAGGCCGCGCAGTCCTACAAGGTAAACAAGGCCGACTGGCTGGAAAGCAACTGGTCCGGCCTGCAGGCGCCTCCCAAGGCAGGTGAAGTCACGAAGGTCGAGACCGGCGTGGCAAAGGCTGTGCTGGCGGAGATTGGCGCGGCCATTACCCAGGTTCCGGAAGGCTTCGATCTCAACAGCAAGATAGCCCGCCAGATGAAGACCAAGGCGAAAGCCGTCGAGACGGGTGAGGGCATTGATTGGGCAACCGGCGAGGCGCTTGGCTTCGGCTCGCTTCTGCTGGAGAAACATCGTATCCGCCTGTCGGGTGAAGATGTGCAGCGCGGCACCTTCAGTCAGCGTCATGCGACGGTGATCGACCAGACCAGCCAGCAGCCTTACACGATGCTCAACCATATCAGGGAAGAGCAGTCCCAGATCGATATCTGGAACTCGCATCTCTCCGAGTTTGCGGTGCTGGGCTTCGAGTATGGCTACACCATGCACAACCCGAACAACCTCGTGTTGTGGGAAGCGCAGTTCGGCGACTTCGCCAACGGCGCACAGGTCATCATCGACCAGTTCATTGCGTCCGGCGAGACGAAATGGCTGCGTATGTCCGGCCTCGTGCTGCTGCTGCCGCATGGCTATGAAGGGCAGGGACCGGAGCACTCCTCAGCCCGTCTGGAGCGCTATCTCCAGCTCTGCGCCGAAGACAACATGTTCGTCTGCAACATCACGTCTCCGGCCAACTATTTCCACGCGCTGCGTCGTCAGTTGAAGCTGCCGTACCGCAAGCCGCTGGTGTTGATGGAGCCGAAGTCGCTGCTGCGCCACAAGCTCGCCGTGTCCACACTGGCCGAGTTCGAGACAGGCACGAGCTTCCGTCCGGTAATCGGCGAGATCGACCCGTTGGCGGACAATGCGGTCGAGCGTGTCGTTCTCTGCTCGGGCAAGGTCTATTACGATCTGCTGGAAGCCCGCCGCGACCAGAAGCTGGAAAAAGTGGCGATCATCCGTCTTGAGCAGCTCTATCCGTTCCCGGAAGCAGAGCTTGCCGTCGAACTGAAGCGTTATCCGAACGCGAAAGAGATCGTGTGGTGTCAGGAAGAAACCCGTAACGGCGGTGGCTGGCACTTCGTTGATCGTCTGATCGAAGGGGCGCTGGGTGTGGCCGGCCACAAGGTCGGTCGTCCGGTCTATGCGGGCCGCGCTGCTGCGGCCAGTCCGGCGACGGGTCTGGCGAAGACTCATGCCGCCGAACAGGTCGCGCTGGTGCAGAATGCGCTGGGACTGAACTGAGTGTTGAACAGACCGGGTCACCCGCAAGGTGGCCCGGTTTTGGTTGTACGCTTTTTACACCTGTCTCGCAGACGTGATGAGCTGGTGCGGGAAGCGTGAGTTTCGAAGACCTCCGGTTGGGGGCATAACGGAAGGGTCGCTGTTGACGGTCTGAAACCGCAACAGGTCGATTCGAAAAGGAAAGTGGGAAGCGAGATGTCAGTCGAGATCAAGGTGCCGACGCTGGGCGAGAGTGTCACGACGGCGACTGTTGCGAAATGGCTGAAGAAGGCCGGAGAGCAGGTGGCGGCTGATGAACCCGTTGCCGAGCTGGAGACTGACAAGGTGACGGTCGAGGTTCCCGCCCCGCAGGCCGGTGTTCTGGGGCAGCCTGCCGTCCAGGAAGGCGATGAGGTCGAGGTCGGCGCGCTGCTGACAACGCTTGAGGCAGGTGCAACGGCGAAAGCGGCCCCGAAAGCTGAGGCTCCCAAGGCAGAAGCCCCGAAGGCTGCGGCCCCTAAAGCGGCTCCTCCACCGGCTGCGAAATCCGCTCCCGCTGAGAAGACGGACGCTGCCGCAGCTTTCCCGGCTGCCCGCAAGATCATGGCCGAACAGGGTGTCTCCGCCCAGCAGATCGGTTCCGGCTCTGGCAAAGATGGCCGTATCACGAAAGGCGACGTGCAGTCTTTCCTCGCGCAGCCGCCCGTGAGCGCGCAGGCTCCCGCCAAGCCGCCACGTCAGGATGATCCGCGTGAAGAGCGCGTGAAGATGACACGCCTGCGTCGCACGATCGCCCGTCGTCTGAAGGACGCGCAGAACACGGCAGCGATGCTGACCACGTTCAACGAGATCGACATGACCGCCGCGAAGGAAATGCGCGTCGAGTTTCAGGATCTCTTCGTGAAGAAGTATGGCGTGAAGCTGGGCTTCATGTCGATCTTCTCGAAAGCCGTGATCGCAGCCCTCAACGAATTCCCGGCCATCAATGCCGAGATCGACGGTGAGGACGTCATCTATCGCAACTTCGTCAATCTTGGCATCGCCGTCGGTGGCCCGAACGGTCTTGTCGTGCCGGTCATCCGTGATGCGGAAAATCTGTCACATGCCGAGATCGAGAAGAGGATCGCAGGATTCGGCAAGGCCGCTCGCGAAGGCACGCTGAAGATCGACGATCTGTCAGGCGGCACGTTCTCCATCACCAATGGCGGCATTTACGGCTCCATGCTGTCCACGCCGATCTTGAACGCACCGCAGTCCGGCATTCTGGGCATGCACAACATCGTTGATCGTCCGGTCGCGGTGAACGGCAAGGTCGAGATTCGCCCGATCATGTATGTGGCGCTGTCCTATGACCACCGCATCGTGGACGGGAAGGAGGCTGTGAGCTTCCTTGTCGCGCTCAAAAAGTATGTCGAAGAGCCCCGCAGCCTGCTGCTCGGCCTCTGATACTGATATCAGGCTCTTCCGTCGCAGGACGGAAGAGCCTGTTGCTTTTCGGAAGCTGTCTGTTGAAGCTTTCATGCCTCCAATAGAGAGGCGGACATAGACGATGGACGTGAGACGCCTTTCCGGGCAACGGTCAGCGTCGATCGATATTCAATCGGGACGGGAAAAAATGGCAATCGAAATCAAGGTTCCGGCGTTGGGCGAGAGTGTGACGTCTGCCACGGTCGGCAAATGGCTCAAACAGCCGGGTGATGCGGTCGCTGTCGATGAGCCGGTTGTCGAGCTTGAAACAGACAAGGTGAGTGTCGAGGTTCCCGCTTCCGCTGCCGGCGTGCTGGAAAGTCAGGCCGTCAAGGAAGGCGATGAAGTGGAAGTCGGCGCTGTGCTGGCCATCCTCGCTGAAGGTGCGAAAGCGGCCGCCAAGCCTGTCGCTTCCAAACCTGCCGAAGCACCGAAGAAAGAAGCCACTCCGGCTGCTGAAAAGAAACCGGCTCTGGCAGCGACAGAAGCTCCTGCCGAGACGGATTATGATCTGGTCGTGATCGGTGCTGGTCCGGGCGGTTATGTCTGCGCCATTCGCGCCGCCCAGCTTGGCTTCAAGGTCGCCTGTGTCGAAAAGCGCGCCACACTCGGTGGCACCTGCTTGAATGTCGGCTGTATCCCGTCCAAGGCGCTGCTTCAGTCGTCAGAAAACTATCATGCCGCAGCGCATGATTTTGCGACACATGGCATTGATATCGCCGGTATCAAGCTGAATCTGGCGCAGATGCAGAAGCGCAAAGCCGGTATTGTCGAAGCCAACGTCAAGGGTGTGGAGTATCTCTTCAAGAAGAACGGTATCACCTGGCTGAAAGGGCTCGGCAAGGTTGAGGGCACGGGACGCCTGACGGTTGACGGCAAGCCTGTCACGGCGAAGCACATCGTGATTGCGGCTGGCAGTGACAGCGCCGGTCTGAAGGGTGTGGACGTCGATGAGAAGGTGATCGTCACCTCCACCGGCGCTCTTGAACTCTCCGCCGTGCCGAAGAAGCTGGTTGTCATCGGCGGCGGCGTGATCGGCCTTGAACTGGGCAGCGTCTGGCACCGTCTGGGAGCGGATGTGACTGTCGTCGAGTTCCTTGATCGTCTGGTTCCGGGCACGGACAACGAGGTCGAGGCGGCTTTCCGCAAGATCCTGACGAAGCAGGGTCTGACGATGAAGCTTGGTCACAAGGTGACCAAGGCCGAGAAAACCGGAAAAGGCGTGACCCTGACAGTCGAGCCTTCACAGGGTGGCGCTGCTGAAACGCTGGAAGCTGACGTTGTGCTTCTGGCCATCGGTCGCACGGCGGCGAGCAAGAATATGGGTCTTGAAGAAGCCGGTATTGCGCTCGACAATCGTGGCCGTATTGAAGTCGATGAGCATTTCGCGACCAACGTGCCGGGCGTTTATGCCATCGGCGACGTCATCCGTGGCCCGATGCTGGCGCACAAGGCCGAGGAAGAGGGTGTCGCTATTGCGGAAATCCTCGCCGGTCAGGCTGGTCATGTGAATTACGACGCCATTCCGGGTGTGATCTATACATGGCCTGAAGTAGCAACCGTCGGCTTTACCGAAGAACAGCTCAAGGAAAAGGGTGTCGAATACAAGGTCGGCAAGTTCCCATTCATGGCCAACGGTCGTGCGCGCGCCGTGGGCATGACTGATGGGTTTGTGAAGGTGATTGCTGACGCAAAGACCGACCGTGTTCTCGGCACGCATATCATTGGGCCGGGCGCTGGCGAACTGATCGCTGAATGCACGATGGCGATTGAGTTTGGTGCCTCGTCCGAGGATATCGGACGTGTCTGCCATGCTCATCCGACTCTGAGCGAGGCGGTGAAGGAAGCCGCTCTTGGTGTCAGTGGTCACTCGCTGAACATCTGAGGGGATAACCCGATCAAAGAAAACGCCGCTGAGTGATCAGCGGCGTTTTTTGTTTGCGCAGAGATATTGTGGTGAGGCTCCGTGGCCTGAAATGGGAATGTTTTCGTTGCGTAGGCATGAATTCTCTTTTCCGTTTGGATCGTCGGTTGTGGTGTTTATCCAGAACTGCTCGGAAAATTCATGATGAAACCGGCCACGGAATGTAGACGAAATGTATCGATTTTAAATTTAAATGAAAATTAAATAGTATTGTTATTACATTTTATCGCCGGTTTCTGAACGGAAGCTCATTGTCGGAAATCAGAGCGGTAGAGTGGGCCGGAAAGGCCATTTGTTATTTCCGCCAATGGCATATAACCCATCCTGTGATAAACGGTCAGAACAACGAAGCAGACCCGCGAACGCGGTTATGGAGGAGTAAGCTCAGGATGAGGGTTTGGACGACAACGCTGGCACTGACACTTGTGGCTTCTGTTGCGTGTTCCTCGCCTGCCTCCTGTCAATCTCCCGGTGTTGCGCCGGGTACGCCGCCTGAGGCCGTTCCTCTTCCGGCACCGCAACCGACCGTAGATGATCCTAGCCCGCCTGTGGTGATCCCGCCTTTGCCGTCTCTTGATGATACCGAGGCGCGTGCTGAAGCAAAGAAGCTTGTCGTTGCCCTGCACAAGGAAGTGCCCGGTCTTCTGCCGCTCAGTGATGCCCAGAAACTGCATTGGATCAAGCTGGGACAGGAAATGATCGCCCGTTCAGACTTCCGTATCACACGGGCGCAGGTGATTGTCGTTGTCGATCGTAACGTCAAAGTCCAGAAACTGGCCCTTGTGCTGGCGCTTCCCGACAGCGCCGACTGGCAGGTTCTGGGCAGTGTAAAGGTCTCGACCGGCAATACAGGCCGCAAATACTACTACATCACGCCGACTGGCGTGTTTCCGAATACGGCGGATCGTCTGGGCTATCGGGCCGAAGGCACAAAGAACGAGAACGGTATTCGCGGTATTGGCGCAAAAGGAATGCGGGTCTGGGACTTCGGCTGGCATAACGCCGTCAAGGGGTGGCTGGCCTCAGGTGAAACCGGTGATATCCGTCTTGAGATGCACGCTACCGACCCTGATTTTCTGGAAAGCCGCCTTGGTCATCCAGCGTCCGAAGGCTGCGTGCGTATTCCCGCCGCCTTCAATGTGTTCATGGACCGTCACGGTCTTCTGGATGTCGAGTATGAACAGGCCGCCAGTTACGATGGCCGTTTCAAGGCGCTTCTGAGGAAAGACCGGGTGCCGTCACCCATCGCGGGTGAGGCGCTGGTGGTGGTGGATTCAGGAGCGAAGCCGACTGCTCCTGTGCCTTTGACGACGGCGCAGAAGTCGTGACGGCTTGGAACTGAAGTTTTTTGTGGCGGGTGAAGTAAGTGACCGCTTCCGCCTTCATTTTCGCGAGAAACTGGCCGTTCAGACGAGTTTAAGCGCAGATATTGTAATCCATCTGCATGCTTGGACACCCGGAAGGTGAACGTGGTGGAGTGTGACAGAGCTTCCTGTAGGAGAATCGGCAATAAAGGCCATTCTGATTACGTTTGCGCACTTCTGGTTGGAAAAGGTTTTGGCTAATGCGTATTATATGGCTGGCAGCAATGGGAGCAATTGTGTTACCTCAGCAGGTGTCAGCTGCGAGCTTCAATTGCGCTTCAGCCTCTGCACCAAAAGATAAATTTATCTGCCAGACACCAGAATTGTCCGCAATCGATGATCAGCTTGCTCATGTTTACAAGCAGAAATTAGAGAGTTTAAGCCCTTATGGTGCGGATTTACTACGGAAATCCGAACGAAACTGGTTGCGATATGTAGAGATCGTTTGTCCGATTACTCCCCCTTCAGAAAACAACTCTCGTGCAGATCAGGTCAATTGTCTAAAGCAGGTCTATCAGGACCGATTGCACGGCCTTGATGCAGTCGCAAGAAAAATCGGGCCTTTCCTGTTCAACCAGATCGATTCATTCGCTGCAGAGCCATATAGTAGCTGGGACAATGTTCCGAAATTATACGTCCAACATCTCTCTTATCCTCAAATTGACGGCCCAAAATCGGCCAATACAATCACTTGGAACAAGATTTTCGACAAAGGCCAAGTCTGCACAGATACCGAATGTGATGGTGACAAAGATATTAGTTATGACGTCAGTTATGTGAATGATCACGTCATAAGTGTTGCATGGTCTGATTACACGTACTCCGACGGTGCTGCGCACGGCTTTTTCTCGTCTGGAAGTGACAATCGCGTTTGGGACCAAGGCTTGCGAGAGTTGACTCCGGCTGACGTTTTCGCAACTGGATGGCAAGCAAAATTACAGCAGCTTTTTTGGGATGCCTTGCTCAAAAAAAGCTGGAAGCCGAGCGACGATAAAGTAAAGCGCGCGGTTTTGGCTACAGTGATTGAACCGAAGAAATGGTCATTCACAAATGATGGTTTGAGTGTATCATTTGGTGCTTATGAAGCCGGGTGTTACGCGTGCAATCCCGGCACTACAACAGTACGCTGGAGCAATCTGAGACCGCTTCTCACTGAGAGTTCTTTGTTGCCTTAGTTGTTTCTTAATAATTCATCAAATCTGTGTGGGTCCATTGCTTTTCGATGGCATATTTATAGTGGTGACCATAATGGCATAATTGAATGACCGTATTTTCTCGCAGTCATCGTATTCCATCGTTTAAATGAATGACTGCTTTTTTTAATATTTTATTTGACAGCGGACAACTTTCCTTACTCATTTAGTAGAGCCGCCTCATCCAAAATTACTACAACAATCAAAAAAAGCCGCCCCACAGCAGGACGGCTTCACAACTTATAACAAAAGAAGCAGGCTTTACTCAGCCAGCAAGGATTCCGGCTCGCTTCTGGTCCGCTTGACCAGCAGCTTGTTCAGAGCGTGGATGTAGGAACGGACAGCGGAAACAACCGTGTCAGCGTCAGCCCCCTGACCATCGACCATCTTGCCGTCTTCCTCCAGACGGACGGTTGTGCGGGCCTGCGCATCCGTGCCTTCCGTGACAGCGCCGACGGAGAACAGGGCCAGACGCGCATCGTGCGGGAAGGCGCTGCGGATGGCGTTGAAGGCCGCATCGACCGGACCGTTGCCGTTGGCCGTCGTTTCCACAGCCTCGCCGTCGATTTCCAGAACCAGAGTGGCTTCGGCGGCGCGCTGTGAGCCGGAGGACACATCCAGTGACAGGAAACGGATGCGGGCATGATCGCGGACTTCATCGTCAACCAGCGCGATGATGTCCTCGTCGTAGACAACCTTCTTGCTGTCAGCCAGATCCTTGAAGCGCTGGAACGCCTCGTTCATCTTTTCGTCGCTGACCGTGTAGCCCAGCGCCACCAGCTTGTCGCGGAACGCCGCGCGACCGGAATGCTTGCCCAGCACCAGCGAGGTCTTGGACCAGCCGACGCTTTCCGGCGTCATGATCTCGTAGGTTGCGGCGTTCTTCAGCACGCCATCCTGATGGATGCCGCTTTCATGCGCGAAGGCGTTGCGTCCGACGATGGCCTTGTTCGGCTGAACGTCAAAGCCTGTTGTCGTGGACAGCATCTTTGACAGCTTCAGCAGCTTCGTCGTCTCGATGCGGTTGGTGTAGGGATACTGGTCGTGACGGGTGCGGATCGCCATGACGATCTCTTCCAGCGCCGCGTTGCCCGCGCGTTCGCCGATGCCATTGATCGTGCATTCGATCTGGCGTGCGCCACCGCGCAGGGAAGCCAGCGTGTTGGCGACGCCCAGTCCCAGATCGTTATGATTATGCGCCGAGAAGATCACCTGATCCGCACCCGGCACACGCTCCTTCAGCATGGAGAAAATGCGCTCCATATCCTCTGGCGTAGCGTAACCGACCGTGTCGGGGATGTTGATGGTCGTAGCGCCGGCCTTGATCGCGGCTTCAACGCAGCGACACAGGAAATCCGGCTCGGTGCGGGAGCCGTCTTCCGCCGACCATTCCACGTCATTCGTCAGGTTGCGGGCGGCTTTGTTGCCGGTGGTGATGATTTCCAGAACCGTCTCCGGCTCCATCCGCAGCTTGTATTTCATGTGCAGCGGGGAGGTGGAGATGAAGTTGTGGATACGGCCGCGTTCGGCGTGCCGGATGGCGTCGCCTGCTGCCTGAATGTCGTTCTTGCCGCCGGAACGGGCCAGAGCGCAGACAACCGAACTCTTCACGACGCGGGCGATTTCGGCGACGGACTGGAAGTCCCCCTTGGAGGCGACAGGGAAACCTGCCTCGATCACATCGACGCCGAGATCGGCCAGTGCTGCGGCCATCCGCAGTTTTTCTTCCAGATTCATGGAGAAGCCGGGCGACTGTTCGCCGTCACGCAGCGTTGTGTCGAAGATGAAAACGCGGTCGTCGGTGACGCGGCCGAAGGAAGGATGGTCGAAGGTCATGAAAGCCTCGGAATGACGTGTCTTGGTCCCTGTTTCGCCCTTTCTAGGCGCGAAACGCTCTGCTGACGATATCCCCTAAGCGTTATCGGCACGCATACATGCCGATGGGCGCGCTCAGGGGCGGATAAGTCGAAGGAGAAGCTGGGAGAGGCCGCGCGCGGTCGTGGCGCTGATGCGCTTCATCGACTCGGAACGGGCGGCGGCAATAGTCATATGTGGGACCATACAGATTTAAGAAAGCAATGCAAGCAGGAGAAAGAGTTGGCAGCGGGAGATCGCGGCGGGACAGGAGGGCGAATGAAATCGGCGTGATCTCGATAAACTTAATTTGTAAATAGGATATATTTGTTTTTCGTTGAAATGGAGGGCGGCGTGTGACATTGTTCGTTTGTCGGATAAAAATAATAAGAAATGGCGGCGACCTTCGGGTCGCCGTTTCTGTTTCCGCAGGTCGCCTGAACGGGCGGTCCGGCAACCGACAGTCAGTCGGCCCGGCTTGCATGTCCTCCCACCTTTGCTGAGAAACCACCTGCCAGTCGCAGATGGCCGTCCACAACCGCGATCGCTGCGAATGGAAGAGGGAGAGGCGCAGGCCCGCCGACAACCGCGCCGTCATGTTCCACATCATAGACCGATCCATGACAGGGGCAGGTCAGGCGATGGGTTTTGCTGTCCCAGTCGGACACAAGGCATCCGGCATGCTGGCAGATGACGGAATAACCCCGGAAGCCTGCTTGTGTTCGCACCACCCAAAGGCGGTTGTACGGTGTTTCCATGCGAGGCTGGTGTGTCTGCGCGGAAACCGGCCAGCACATGATGGCGGTGTCGCCGTTTCTGATCTGGCTTTCAGTCAGGAGAGCGCTGTCCTTTCCTTGTGCAGGCATGAGAAAGTCGCCGACGGCGAGGGAAGGAGCATGGCCACGAGCATGGGAAGGAAGAGAGGCCAGACAGCACAAACTGGCCGCACCGGCTGCGAGCTGTCTTCTGGAAAGGGGAGAGGAGGTCTCTGATTGCATCCTGCTGGAGTCATCTCTTCTGAATGGGTTTAGAACACACCATGTCCGAAGTGACAGGCAGGTGGTTTGAAGCTCCTGTTAAATTTCATGGTGGTGGCTGACCGTGTGTATTGGTCGCCGGTGGAAAGAATGGCGGCTTGGGCGATCAGGTGTTCTGCCGGACCGTCGATCAGGGTATCTCGTCTGACGGGCCTTTTGCTTCATGAACGGAGGAGTTCGACACGTGCCAGAGAAGACAATTCAGCCGACGGCGGTTTTCAAGGAAAACCTTCAGAAACTGCCCTCAATCGAAGGCGTGCAGCGTATTGACCTGATCAATGGCGACGGGACGGTGGTCGCCACCATTGAAAATCAGCCGGGCAAGCAGGGATCTCTGGCCCTTTACCAGTATCTCGATCAGGTTTTCGGCATGCTGGACAAGGCAGCCGCCGAGCATGGTCTGGCCGTGTTCGGTGAACACACTCTGGACGCCCGCGCTCGTCCCGGAGCGCACCCGAATATTGACCGGTTGCTCGGCATCGTCGCGGGCGAAGCGCCACTCAGGATCGACATCGTTGCGGCATAAAGGCTGAGGGTGACAGATGCCGCAACGTTTCGGGAAAGGAGCGTCGCGGCACATCCCTAAATCGAAAACGGCCTCAAGCGGGGCACTTGTGGGACACGGCGAGTGTCTCCTGCTTTCCCACCCTCCTGCCTTACTTCGCCGGATAAAACCGGCGCACGACCCGCTCCATGGTCAGGCCCTGCACAATGATCGTGAAGACGACCACCCCGTAGCAGACAGGCAGGATCAGATTGCGCAGCTCGCCTTCCGGCAGGCCGAGCGCAAGAGAGAGGGAGATGCCGCCCCGCAGTCCACCCCATGTCAGGATGCCCAGCAGCCTTCCCTTGTCCCAGTTTCTGATATGCAGCGGCAGTGTCGAGAGAAAGACGCTCAGACCCCGGCCGCAGATGGACAGGGGAACAATGACCAGCATGGCGGCCAGTGACGACAGATGCAGCGGGACTTCAAGAATCTGGAAACCGATCAGCAGGAACAGCAGCACGTTCAGCACTTCATCGATCAGCGACCAGGCGATGTTCAACTCCTTGCGGGAGTGTTCGCCGAAAATGGACTGGCTGTAGCGCGTGCTGAGACAAAGTCCGGCGGTGACCACGGCAACCGCGCCGGACATGCCGAAACAGGTGGCGACGCTGTATGTGCCGGTGGCCAGCGCGAGGGAGGCGATCAACTGGGTATGGGCATCCCGGCTGGCGCGCAGGAGAAACAGCGTCAGCCAGCCCGTGGCCAGACCCAGAAGACCGCCGCCGAAGGCCTCCCAGAGGAAACCTTCGGCAATCTGGGCAGACGTCACATGGCTGGCGTCCCCGACGGCGAGGCCGATGGTCACGCCGAAAATGACGATGCTGATACCATCATTGAACAGGCTCTCACCGGCAAAAATCGCCTGAATGTCCTGCGGCAGACCCAGACGGCGCAACATGCCGATGACGGAGACCGGATCGGTCGGCGCGAGGATCGCTCCCAGAACCACACACCATGAGAAGGGGGCGGCAACCCCCAGAAGCGGGAAAATCAGCCACGCCGCACCGGCCAGCAGCAGAACCGCAAGAATCGTTCCCAGAACCGCCAGCGCCGTCACGGATTTCAGTTTCGAGCGAAAGCAGCCGAGATCGACACCCAGCGCGCCTGCGAACAGCAGCAGTGACAGCGCGCCGTTCAGCAGGGCTTCCGGCAGATTGATGGTTCCCAGAACCGCGTGGGCGAACAGGCGGGGATCGTAGGCCGGGCAAAGCAGGCCGGTTGCGATAATCAGCAGGGAGGCCGCAATCGAGAGCAGCATGACGCCGATTGTCATCGGCAGCCGGAGCCAGCGATCATTCAGGATGCAGAAGACCGCGGACAGGGTCAGGAGAAGCGCCAGAAGACCGAGAGTATTCATATCTCTCGGTCGCTTTCCGAAGCACTGGATGTCAAGAATAATGCGCCAGACCGGGCGCTCCGCCATCTTTCGTCACAGAACGGGCGGGTATCAGCCCTCGACAAGTTCCGAGGCGTGATAACCCTGAGCGAACAGCGCGGCGCGGAGTGTGCCATGTTCGATCCGGTTCACGATTTCCTTCCGCACGACCGGCTTGGCATGAAAGGCGATGCCAAGCCCCGCGGCCCGCAGCATGGGCAGATCGTTGGCGCCATCACCAATCGTCAGGGCGGCGCTCAAAGGTGCGCCGGCAGTGGCGGCGATACGGATCAGATGCTGGAGCTTGGCGTCCGGACCGAGAATGGGTTCGCCAACGGTGCCGTTCAACGTGTCATCGGTGACATTCAGGATATTGGCATGGTTTTCGGCAAAGCCGCAGGCCGCGCCCACACGGGCGGTGAACCATGTAAAACCGCCGGACACCAGCGCCGTTGCCGCGCCGTGCGCCTTCATGGTCTGTACCAGCGTGCGTGCGCCCGGATTGATCATCACGTCGCTCCACGCCTCTTCGAGCAGGGAGGCTGGAAGATCGAGCAGGAGCGCCACGCGGTTACGCAGCGAGGTCTGGAAGTCAATTTCGCCATTCATGGAACGGCGGGTGACGGCGGCGACTTCCTCGCCGATGCCGGGACGGAGGCGCTCAGCGTGGGCCGCGATATCGTCCAGCGTCTCGTTGGCGACCATGGTGCTGTCCATGTCGGCCACGAGAATCTTGCGGCGACGGTTTCCGGTCGTGCTGCTGTACAGCACATCGACGGCGCGATCGGCCAGCGCGAAGCGGATCGCGTCGATCTGCGCTGGCGTGAGCGGCGCGCAGGCGATATCGACAGCCTCGTCCGGCGAGAGGATGGTCGTCTCGCTCCCCGCAGCCAGAGTGCTGGCCAGCGCGATGTCCTGCGGCGTGAGGGATGTGGCTTCGCGGTTCGCGACGAGTGTCAGAATAGCGCTCATGATGCTGCTGCGTGTGACAGGGTTGATGGCTGGAGGCAAGCGACAGGATGATGAAGAAAACGGACAGCGGGCGTTCGGCGCTGATTGTCGCGGGTCCGACATGTTCCGGCAAGTCCGCGCTGGCCCTCGCTCTGGGCGAGCAACTCAACGGCACTGTCATCAATGCGGATTCGATGCAGGTCTATCGGGAACTTCGTGTCCTGACGGCCCGTCCGACGCCGGAGGAGGAGGCCCGTCTGCCGCACAGGCTCTATGGCGTCAGTCCGGCAGGCGAAGCTCGAAGCGTAGCGTGGTGGCGGCTGGAGGCGCTCGCTGCGATGGAAGAAGCGTGGGCGGAGGGACGGCTGCCTATCCTCTGCGGCGGCACCGGGATGTATCTGCGCGCCCTGACCAACGGACTGGCTGAGGTTCCGGAGGCCAGCGCTGAGGCCCGTGAAGAGGCGCGGATGCTCGCGGCTGACCCGGCGGTTTTACATGACCGGCTGATGGCGGTGGACCCGGACACGGCTGGAGGTCTGCGTCCCACTGATCCGCAGCGGCTGGCCCGCGCATGGGAGGTCTGGCGCAGCACGGGCAAGGGGCTGGCGTGGTGGCGTGTACAGCCCGGTCTTCCCGCTGCGGGCTGCCGGTTCGTGGCCGTTCGTCTTGACCCGGCGCGGGATGTGCTGCGTGCGGCGATTGCCCGTCGTTTCGGCCTGATGATTGAACTGGGCGCGATTGAGGAAGTGCGTGCGCTGCTGGAACAGCATCTCGATCCCGCGCTTCCCGCCATGCGGGCGCACGGCGTGCCGGAGCTTTCGGCCATGCTGCGGGGAGAGATCAGCCTTGCCACGGCGGAGGAGCGGGCGGTGCTGGCGACAGGCCGTTACACCAAGCGTCAGGCTACATGGTTCAACCATCAGCCTCTCGTCAGTTCGGATCACACGATTATTATCGAAAACAGAATCACTATAAATGAGCAACTTTTGAAAAGAAAAATACCGGAAATTATATCTTTCATGCAAAATCAGGTTGACGCTCCGGCGGACGAGGCTTAAACCACCCCTCCACCGTCCGGCATTGACGCCGGAGGTCCAGCCCTGCCGATGCGCGAAACGCGGTCGGTTCAACACAGCAAACCCGGGTGAGAACAGGCTCCACGGCAACCGGAGCCCACCTTGCGGGAGACGACGATGAACGCCACCACACAGACGATTGCGACCCAGTCCGACGCCAGCACCACGCTGACCGGCGCCGAGGTGCTCATGAAGGTTCTTGTGGATCAGGGCGTCGAGGTCGTCTTCGGTTATCCGGGAGGCGCGGTCCTTCCGATTTACGATGCGCTGTTCCAGCAGGACCGCATCCGCCACATTCTCGTGCGCCACGAACAGGCCGCCGTGCACGCCGCCGAAGCCTACGCCCGCTCGACTGGTCGCGTGGGTGTGGTGCTGGTGACCAGCGGTCCCGGCGCGACCAACGCCGTGACCGGTCTGCTGGACGCGCTGATGGACTCCGTGCCCGTCGTCTGCCTGACGGGACAGGTGCCTGTGGCGCTGATCGGCAATGACGCGTTTCAGGAGGCCGACACCACCGGCATCACGCGCCCCGCCACGAAATACAACTATCTGGTCAAGCGCCCGGAAGAACTGTCCCGCGTGGTGAACGAGGCCTTCGAGATCGCTCGCTCCGGTCGCCCCGGCCCGGTGGTGGTCGATCTGCCGAAGAACATCACCGTCGGTCCCGCGCCTTACGCCCCGCCGAGCCGCACGCCCCGCGCCTCCTACCAGCCGCGTATTGAGCCGGATCGCAAGGCCGTCGCCCGCGCCGTGGCCGCCATGAAGTCGGCCAAGCGCCCGCTGTTCTATGTCGGCGGCGGCGTGATCAACGCGGGCAAGGACGCCTGCGCCGACCTCACGCGCTTCATCCACACGACCGGCTTTCCGTGCACCGCCACCCTGATGGGCCTTGGCGCATTCCCGGGCAGCGACAAGCAGTTCCTCGGCATGCTGGGCATGCACGGCACCTATGAAGCCAATCTGGCCACGCATGATTGCGACGTGCTGATCGCACTCGGCTCGCGGTTCGATGACCGCGTGACCGGCCGTGTCGATGCGTTCTCGCCGAACTCCTTCAAGATTCATGCCGATATCGACCCTTCGCAGATCAACAAGATCATTCGCGTGGACGTGCCGATCGTCGGTGATGCCGGACGCATCATCGCCATGATGATCGAGGAATGGGACGCGCAGACCGCCAAAACCGACGCGAAGGCGCTGGAGACGTGGTGGTCCCGCATCAAGGCATGGAAGGCGCTCGACTGCCTGCGTTTCACGCAGGACCAGTCTGCCGACGCCGTCATCAAACCGCAGCAGGCCATCAAGCGTCTTTATGAACTGGCTGTTGAGACGGGCCGTGAGACCTTTGTGTCCACGGAAGTCGGCCAGCACCAGATGTGGGCGGCGCAGTTCTTCAAGTTCGAAAGCCCGAACCATTGGCTGACTTCGGGTGGCCTCGGTACGATGGGTTACGGTCTTCCCGCCGCCGTCGGCGCACAGGTCGCGCACCCCGACGCGCTGGTGATCGACGTGTCCGGCGAAGCCTCGGCGCTGATGAACATTCAGGAGCTGGGAACCATCGCCCAGTATCGCCTGCCGGTGAAGATCTTCCTGATCAACAACCACTACATGGGCATGGTTCGTCAGTGGCAGGAACTGCTGCACGGCTCGCGTTACTCGGAGAGCTACAGCGACGCGCTGCCGGACTTCGTGAAGCTGGCCGAAAGCTTCCACGCCAAAGGCTTCCGCGCCACGAAGATGAGCGAACTGGACGACACCATCCGCGCCGCCCTGGCTTATGATGGCGCGGCGGTGATCGACATCTGCGTGGCGGAGGGCGAGAACTGCTTCCCGATGATCCCGTCAGGTGCTGCTCATAACGAGATGATCCTCGGGCCGGAGCAGGAACAGCAGGGCGCCGAAATCACCGACGAGGGAAAGATGCTCGTCTAGAGATTTCATTCCCGCGTGAGGCGCTGCCTGACTGAAGGAAGCGCCTCGCATTGCTCCCCGCTCTTCCCTTTTGCGCCCGGCGCGGTTACAGCCGCCCGGACGTCGTAACGGATCGGACTCCGGATTCACTCGATGAAGCATTTTTCTGACCTGTCGATCCCGACAGCCGCCTTCTCTCCCGATGGTCTTTCTGCCGGTGGTGACATCATCACCCGCGCCGTGATCTCCGTGCTCGTGGACAATGAAAGCGGCGTCCTCGCCCGTGTGGTCGGCCTGTTCTCCGGGCGCGGCTACAATATCGAGAGCCTGACCGTGGCCCCCGTTGAAGGCGGCGGCACCCGCTCGCGCATCAACATCGTGACCTCAGGCACGCCCGAGATCATCGAACAGATTCGCGCCCAGCTCGACCGGCAGGTTCCCGTCTGCCGAGTTGCCAACCTGACAACGCTTGGTCCACATATCGCCCGCGAGATGGTGCTTGTAAAAGTCGTCTCCACCGGTGAGGCCCGCACAGAGGCGCTCCGCATTGCGGAAGCCTTCCGCGCCCGCGCCGTGGACACGACCGCAAGCTCCTTTGTGTTCGAGCTGACGGGGGCAAGCGACAAGCTGGACAGTTTCATCGAACTGATGCGGCCAATCGGGCTCGCTGAAGTTTCCCGCACCGGTGTCGCCGCGCTCACCCGTGGCTGCCGGACGCTCTGAGTTTCCTTTTCGGGGTGGACTTCCGGTTTCGCCCCGTATTTCTGCACTGAAAGGCATAATCCATGTCCATGCGCGTCTATTACGATCGCGATGCCGACGTTAACCTGATCAAGAACAAGAAGGTCGCGATCATCGGTTACGGCAGCCAGGGCCACGCCCACGCCAACAACCTGAAAGATAGCGGCGTCAAGGAAATCGCCATCGGCCTGCGTCCGACGTCCTCAGCCGTCGCCAAGGCTGAAGGCGCTGGCTTCAAGGTGATGACGCCTGAGGAAGCCGCCAAGTGGGCCGATGTCGTCATGGTTCTGACACCGGACGAAGGGCAGGGCGCTCTCTACAAGGAGTCCCTTGAGAAGAACCTGAAGCAGGGCGCAGCTCTTGCGTTCGCTCACGGTCTGTCCATCCACTTCCGTCTGATCGAAGCCCGTCCTGACCTCGACGTGTTCCTGATCGCACCGAAGGGCCCGGGTCACACGGTTCGTTCCGAATACCAGCGTGGCGGTGGCGTTCCGTCCCTCGTCGCCGTGGCGCAGAACGCTTCCGGCAACGCTCTGGAGATCGCTCTCTCCTATGCTTCCGCCAACGGCGGTGGCCGTGCAGGCATCATCGAGACGACCTTCAAGGAAGAAGTCGAGACCGATCTGTTCGGTGAGCAGGCTGTTCTCTGCGGTGGCCTTGTCGAGCTGATCCGCGCCGGCTTCGAAACGCTGGTCGAGGGCGGTTACGCTCCCGAGATGGCCTACTTCGAGTGCCTCCACGAGATGAAGCTGATCGTTGACCTCATCTATGAGGGCGGCATCGCGAACATGAACTATTCCATCTCGAACACGGCTGAATACGGCGAATACGCCACCGGCCCGCGCATCGTCACGCCTGAGACGAAGGCAGAGATGAAGCGCGTTCTGACCGACATTCAGGACGGCACGTTCGTACGCAACTTCATCCTTGAAAACCAGTCCGGTAACGTCGGCTTCAAGGCCATCCGCGCCCGCAACGACGCTCACCCGATCGAGGCGACCGGCGAGAAGCTGCGCGCCATGATGCCGTGGATCGCGAAGTCCAAGCTGGTGGACAAGACGAAGAACTGATTATCGCGTGAAGCTCCGGCGTGGATGACTGCGCCGGGGTTTGTGTGTGAGAGGCCTTCCGCTCGGTGTTGCCGCCGGGTGGAAGGCCTTTTTTTGTTAGAGTATGCATGGGGCTTTGCCCCGTGCCCCACAAAGGGACGCGGTCCCTTTGATCCCGGTTTGACTGTTGGAAAGGAGTTGTCAGCTTTTACCAACAGGGCTCTACCCCATGCTTCGCCAAAAATATACTTTTGGAAATCTTTTTTTATCAATGACTTGAGTTAAGTGAGGCCACGCGCCCCGGCAGTTGTCTGGTTAGCCCGGTATGGCCTGCGTGCGCGGCATAGAGAACGCTGAATTGTCAGACATAGGATAATTCAATAGTGTGTCTGATTTAGAACTATATTAGTACATTTTCGGTCAAAGTTTTGAGAAAAACGATAATGAAACCATTTGATGAAAACGGCAAAGAGTTAGATTCACTTTTTTCTGTTGAACTTCAGGTTTATGGTTTTGATCTGATTATTGAGTCTCGTGGGGGCTCTGATCACGGCCCCAATCGTTCTAGAAATAAACAATATGTTCCTGCTATGAAACTGTATCTTTCGAGAATGCGTTCATTCGGAATGATAATTCAGGATATTGAGATAGCTAGTAGGGTTGCCGCAAAACTGCTGCAACAGGAACGTCGGGTCGGATTAGATAAGTTTTCTTTGCCATTAGACCTGTCAAAAGTATCTGACATCGGACAGTTACGCTTATCGATTGGTCGGGCATCTGCTGCTTTTGGACGTGCCGACGGTCTGCCGCGGGGAAACAATACCAAACGTCTTCGTTTAAATATACGATGGCCTCAGGCTGCAATGATGACATCCGATCAAATTGAGCATTTACTCGCCAATCCCATAGATATTTCTACGCATCAATTTCCTCCCAAAAAGCTAAAGAAGACTACGTTTGATGACCGCCAACAGTCTATAAACGAGATCAAATTATCTGTTGCAAAAACGACTTTCAATTCAAACGGTCAAATAGTCTCTCGAACTGTAAAGGATAAAGAACTCCGAATGACAGAAGCACAACTGGAATTGAAAATTCGAGAGCTTTTCGAAATACAAGGTGATCGCTGCGCTATAACAAATTTGCCTTTTCAATTTCACAACGCGTGTGAAGACACAAATTTACTTCCATCACTGGATCGCATCGATAGTAACGGCCATTACGATATAGACAACCTTCAGCTAGTTTGTCGTTTTGTCAATTTCTGGAAACAAGCTTCTGACGATAAGGAGTTTCGTCGATTAATTATGCTCATTAGGGATGCATAAATACAATTTCACAATATAAATAAAATAGACGCCTTTCTATTCCAACGAGGAAATGGGCAGCATAAGGCCGTTTTAACCCACTCTGACCACGAGTCGACTTTCCGGATTCCTGCAAAGCCGCCTCGGTTGCATCACCTTGAATACAGAAAAAGTTTTTGGTGAAGCTTTTTACAAGAAACTTCAAAAGCGCCCCATCAAAGCAAGACGCACAAAACCCTCAACGCTAAAAGCGTTGCAGATTCATAAATCAGATTTTCAGGAAAATAACTGGCGCACCCGAAAGGACTCGAACCTCTAACCCCCAGATTCGTAGTCTGGTGCTCTATCCAATTGAGCTACGGGTGCGTCGTGGCGGCCTTATAGAAAGGATGCGGACGACGCGCAATCCCCCTAATTCATTTTTCTGAAATTTTTTCCGCATCCCCCGGAAAACCCTCGTTTATCACGGAAATCTCTCCACGCCCGCAGAAGGCATCTTCGGTGAAAAGAGCGCCGGATATCTCGGATGACAGCCGGATTGCACCGCGCTGGAGCGCGGAGAGCGGTGCCAGTGCGGCGGCCTCACCGTGCTGGAGGGCCTGAAGTACCGAGGGACCGTAGCTGTCGAGCAGATCAGTCAGATAGGCTTCTGCGCCATCAATGATGCGCTCCAGTATCGGAAAATTCTGCTGACTGAGCCCACCGGAGGCAAAGCGCGGGCGAGGGGGCGTGACGGAGGTGTCGTAGCCGGTGACCTGCCCATGTGGCGCGGTGAGAATGGCCTCAAGGAAAATCGACGCTTCATGCCGGAACGCAAGCGCACGCTCACCACTGGCCAGCAGCCCGAAAGCGAGGCCGCCGGTTTTTTCCACACGCCTCATGCCCGGTTCAGCAGCTATGTAGAAGCCGGTGAATGACACATCCAGCGCGGTCTGGAGGTGGCGCTGGATGGTGCCGCCATAGCCGACATCGACCACACCGCGCCTGATCTCTGTGTCCCCATCAATCCCCTGTGACGCCGCCCATGCCTGTAACTCGTCCCGCGTGGTGCGAGCCTGCTGGAGGATGGTCTCGCGCAACAGCAGCGTCAGGTTCCGCACGGTGCCCCGGTCTTCGGGGAGCGCCACGATCAGGTCGTGCAGAGGATCGGTCGCAGGGACGACCACGCCAAGCCGTGCTGCGAGCAGGTCGGCCATGCTGCCACGATAGCCGTCACCGGCATGGAACAGGCTTCCCGGGTCGAAGCGTGCCGCCTGAGAAGCGGAGATCGCAACACGGCGCGAGATCGGGAAGACCGACGCTTCCGGCAGGTGCGGCAGCCAGTGCGTGCGGAGATGCGTGTAAAGGCGGCACAGGAAATGTCCTTCACGCGACAGGAAATGCAGATGCTCAAGCCCGGCAAGAGCGGGATGCAGCGCCAGACGCGCGAGGAAGGTCGTCAGAAGCGGTCCAAGCAGCACGCGCCCCACGGTTTCGGGTGAGGTCAGCGTTATGGGAGTGGTCAGGCTGGCCGCGTGACTGCCGGGTGTGCCCGGTTCGAGGAAAGGCGAGGCAAAGAGCTCGGAGACCAGCGGTCCAAGCAGAATATCCCCTGCGAGCCGTCGTTGTTCCGTGTGACGGGGTGATGTGCCCGGTGGGCTAGCGAGACTGTCAAATACATGAGGTGCCAGCGGTGACAGACGCAGCATGTTGAGGCCGGACAGCACATGGTGGTGGCGTATCCGCAGGTCCGCCGTGCGCTGGATATCGGCCTGCTCGTTGTCGCCGATATGCAGGAGCGTGTCGGTCTGTTCCGTCGCGCGCAGAAGATCCCACATATCCCCGCGATCCTTGCGGGCAAGGCGTTCGGACGACAGATAGATCCCGTCGATCAGAGGCAGGATGCCGGTTCGGTCCAGAACGGGATCAAGCTCGGCGCGGGTCAGATAGGTGTCGCTGACAAGCAGCGTCCGCCTGCCTTCCGCACGCGCCAGTCTGAGCGCGTCCATCACGGCCGGACGAGGACGCAGCACGTTCTGGTCGATCCGCACTTCCTCGGAACGGGCCAGCGTGAGCGCCTCGTCCGGCCAGCCTGTCAGGGTGGCGAGCGCCGCGTAGATGTCATTCAGTGTCACGTCATCGGTACCGAACAGGGCTTCGCGGGCAGCGTACTCGGCCTGTTTTCGGAGCGGCAGAAAATCCTCTCCGGACGGGGAGAGTGTTGGAAAGGTGCGGACCAGACGGTCGGCGACGGCATGGTGGATCGTGTCAGGTGTCAGCGCGATGCGTGTCAGCAGGGTGTCGAACAGATCGAAGGAAACAGTCTCCGCATCGCGGATGGCGGCGGCGAGGTCTTTCAGAGTCAGGCGTTCATACAGATCGAGATTGCGGCGTCCGTAGCCGACGCGAATAAGCCCGGCGCTCCGGTCATATTCATCAAGACGGTGACCCGTGGAATGCGCGACGAGGCCGATGCAGCGCTCTATGGCATGAGCGACTGTGCCGTCCGTCTGCCCACTTTCTTCCGGAAAATCGTCCGGTGACCAAGGGAGTTCCAGAAGAGGCGCCAGAGCGCGGGACCGCGCCCAGAACATGCCACCCGCCGGATAATCGAAATAGCCGTCGGGAGGCGTGATGTTCAGGCGTTCGAGCAGCGGTCGGGCGGCGTTCTTGTTGGTCAGCCAGGTCCATGCCCACCACGGCACTGTCGGGCCGGGTGCGGGCTGAAGCACGCCCAGTTCTTTATCATCGACGAAGCGTTGGATGATCCCGGCGATGCCCTGCTGTGTCGGAAGCAGAGTATCCAGTAGCGTATCGCGCCATTCCTGCTGCTCCGAGCCTGTATAGAGCGATTTCTTGGTGTGGAGATGCAGGAACAGGTCGTGTTCGAGCAGCGCATTCCGCCAGCAGGACAGGAAAGGACCGAAATTGCGTCCGCGGTTCGGTGTGACGCGGATAAAGCGCTGCGCGTCAGGCAAACCGTCTGCGATCAACTGTTCGATATGGGTGGCTTTTTCCTCGCTGTCGGTGGTGATCAGCAGGGAGTGCGCGCAGCCGAAATGCTTCAGGCGCGGCAGGATGTCGTGTTCCAGAACGTCAGGGTAAAACACATGGATGGCCACGGCGATCCGGGGCAGGGGGGCTGGAAAGGGACACAGGCAGGTGGGAACGGTCATCCCCCGATCGTTCTGTCGCAGGCGGTCATGCACGCCCTCGACAGAACGTCCTTCCTGCATGCCGTGTGTGAGGTAATGCACCAGTGCATTGTCCATGCCGGGGCGGAGATGCCAGCACTGTTTCAGGTAACGGGTGGTGTTGAAGAGCGGACCTGGATCGAGCTGACGGAGCGTTCCCTTGGTCAGAAAATGCTCGATGTGGTCGCCGTCATGCCGCTCAGAAGGGGAGAGGCGACTGACATACCACGCCGCATCGAACAGGCTGGAACCGGCGACAAGTCTGTGGAGAAGGCTGTCCCGGTTATTCGGGTTTTCTCTGCTCATGGAGAAACTTGTCTCATGGTCGGTGTAAACCGGCAACACGCGATCTGTTCGTGGCGTTTCGACCATAAGGCGTAGGGCTGTCTGGTTGTTGCTGTGTATGCTGTTGAAGCCCGGAAATAAATCATATTCATGTATTTTGGGTGCAAAATAATTCTGACTGGTTTGTGTGTTTTTTCTGGTGGAAACGATGTCGTGATCTCTGGAAAACAGCTTGTTACAGCGGCTGTTCGGGATAATGAAAACTCTTTCTTTTTCTATCTTATTTGTAAAATCTGAAGGAGTGGAATGAAAAATTCATTATGACTGTTGTGAGTTTTCATATTGATTGAATGTCAATAAAGACAAAATACATTGATATCTTGACGTTGTATTCGCTGCATGAAATACCGACAATATTGCTTGGAGCATCTCTGTGGAAAGAAAAATCCGTGGACGAACTTGTTTATAAAAATGAAAAAACACTCGACAAAATTATTCTCGTGCTGGGGATATTCTTGTGGGTGGTTCTGCTTGTGGGAACATTCGGCATCGTTCTCCTTTTTCTTCTGCTTGCATATATAGCGTACCTTTTTGTGCAATCCGGAATAATCTCTTATATAAAGGGAAATGGCGTCGTGCTGACGGCCCGCCAGTTTCCTGACCTGTATGAACAGTTCACTGATTGCTGTGGAAAGCTGAATATCAGCTCTCCGCCGAAAACCTATATTCTGCACGGCAATGGCGTGATGAACGCGTTCGCAACCCGTTTTCTGGGTACGCAGTATATTGTGCTCCTGTCGGATACGGTCGACGCCATGAGCACCAACCCGGACGGAATCCGGTTCTATCTCGGGCACGAGCTTGGACATCTGCGGATGCGCCATCTCGGCAAGACGTTTCTGCGCTGGCCGGCCTTGTGGCTGCCGCTCCTCGGCGCTGCCTATTCCCGCGCACGGGAAACGACATGTGACCGGCACGGCAGGGCCTGCTGTCAGTCTTCGGAGAATGCGGCTCGCAGTCTGGTGGCTCTGGCGGCGGGCTCCAGACGCTGGCAGACGACAGATCTTGCCGAATATTGTGCGCAGGTTCAGGAGACATCCGGTTTCTGGATGTCCTTCCACGAGCTTCTCGCAGGCTATCCCTGGTTGTCCAAACGTGTTGCGCGGGTCATGGGGCAGGATGCTTCCATTCCCGGCCGCTCGAAGCTCGCTTACCTGATGGCGCTGCCTTTACCGTATAGTGGACGGGGTGGTTTTATTTCCGTTCTGCTGCTTTTCTACATGGCCTTTCTGGTCGGCACCGTCGCTGTGACTTTTTACAAGGAGCATCGGACCGGCTTCCTCGATCGTTTCGCCAGAGTGGAGACGTCCAGTATGGTGCGCGAGGCGGAACCTGCCTGTCAGGCGGCGGCGACGTTTTTCAAAACACGACATGTTATTCCGCAGTCTCTGGAGAGTCTGGGCATCAACGCGACCCTTCAGAATGGTGATCGTCTGTCCCTTGACCCCGACAACATGACCATTACTGTCGCGGCGCATGCAAGGGCGCTGGCCCTCGCGCCCCGCCTGATGAGCGACGGCAGTATCGTGTGGCGCTGCAAGCCTGTAACGGGAATTCTGGCTTCCCAACTGCCCGCCTCCTGCTCTGGTCCGGAATAGGATATCTGTCGGAATTCCGCCGCCAGTGCTATCTATGGGCTGGCAGCGGAGCCAGTTTTTTTGCGGACACTGTGTCTGGAGAAATCAGGGCGTGTTAGAAGAGAAGGTGTGACGGAAAAGCGGATTGATTACAGTGAACAGGAAGGCCGAAGCCCAGTCGCCTGACCGGCGTGGCGAGATTCTTGAAGTGGCGGCGCAGCTTTTTGCCGAGCGCGGTTACCGGGGTACGTCCATCCGCGATATTGCGGATCGCGTCGGCATGCTGCCGGGCTCTCTCTATTATCACATCACGTCCAAGGAAGCCCTGTTCGTGGAAATCCACGACAAGGCGATTGATGCGGCCGCTCATCGTGTCATGAAAGCGATGGAGCCGTTTTCCGATCCGTGGAAACGGCTGGAGGCTGCCAGTGGCGAGATGCTGGATCTCCAGTTGAGCCCGGACCATCTGACGCTTCCGATCATGAACAATCTGCATGCCGTGCCGGATGATGTGCGTGAGGCGCTGGTACGCAAGCGCGATGATTACGAAACGATCTTCCGGCGTATTGTCGATGATCTGCCGCTGCCAGCCGAGATCGACCGCAGCGTCTACCGTATTCTCCTGCTCAAGATTCTGAACACGGCGGAAAGCTGGTATCGCGAGGGCAGGCTCAGCCGGAAGGAAATCACGGCGCAGATTGTCGCGATCTTCCGGCACTGAACAGGCGCTGTCTGTCTGATTTTTGCGTGTCCGCCAACAAGGAAGCATCTCAAGGATATCTGGCTGAGTGAGAGCGCCGGGCGTTTTTCTGAGCCGTTACGCAATGCCGCAACGGACTTCATACGCAGATCAGGCTGCCCAATACCTCGTCAGTAAGAGGGAATATGGCATTGCTGTCTGTCACGGGTATCAGGTGGAAGCATGTTTGCATGCAGTAATTATCCACCTGTCGTGCATCACCTATATCGGAAAATGCTTGCCGCTTTTTAGGCCAGCCCGGCCCGTTTGAGTTTCTGGTCGGTGTTGTACTGGCTCAGGGCGTAGACCGCCCAGATCGCGGCGGGAATCCAGCCAAGCACGGTAATCTGTAGAAACAGGCAGAATATCCCGGAAATCGGGCGGCCGATCGTGAAAAATGTCAGCCAGGGCAGAAAGAACGTAATCAGCAGGCGCATGGATGACTCCGGACAGAAAAAAGCCCCGCACGGATTGAGTGCGGAGCCTTTATTGTGACCTGACTGGCGCCGCACTGTCCAGTTCCGGACAGGACGGTATGGTTCAGGTGGCCTGTCCGAGCGCCTGACGTAGCTTGCCCTCGGTTTCCGGGGACAGGGACGTCTGGATGATCTTCGCGTGACCTTTCAGTTCTGAAAGATGCGCAATCACCTTTTCCGGCTCAGCCTTCCGGATCAGGATAAACAGGGCCGACGTGCCCGGTGTCAGGGTGGCACCGAGATTTTTCATGAAATCATCATTGATTCCATAATCACTGTTCTTGCCGTCCAGTGCGCCGATACCCGCTCCCGCGACACTGCCGACGATAAGACCGGCCAGCGGGTTAAGGAACAGGAGACCGACAAGCGCTCCCCAGAAACCACCGGACAGAAATCCCCACGAAGCGCCGATCTTCTCAAGATTGTAGCTCTGGTCCAGATGGGTCTTGCCGTCAGCCGTGCGTCGCACGACCACCCCATCCTCCAGATCCAGAAGATATTCCTTTTCAAGTTCACGGCATTCCGTCAGCGCATTCTGCGCTCCGTCCAGACTGTCGAAACCGACAACAACGAGCGTGCTCATGATAATGCCTTCCGGATCATTCAGCCGCCTTGCGACCCAGCACGTAGCTGATCGCAGACGCCGCCACGAGAATCAGAAGGCCGAAGACCTTGCAGTTCGTCGGAATTGTTTTCTTGTGGAGTCTGGTCTCGCTTTTGAAATCAGCCAGATGTTCTGAAATCTGCTTGTGGAGTTCGTCCTTGTGCTTGTGCAGGGACTTGTCGAGGCCCTTTACAATTTCTTCCAGATCTTCCGGGGCGAGTTTCCGCAGGATGTCGGTTGCGCTCATATCAGCAGCACTCCTGAAAATTCATGACCGTGACCCGTGCAGTCACAGCTCTAAGAAAGATATTGGCCCGTCATTCCTGTATTTCAAGAGTTGCTTTCCTTAACTCGCGTCCATCAAAGAATGGGGCCGATCATGGCCAGCGTATTGTTCCACAGCACGCGCGTTCTGGGCCAGTTCGCCACTTCCTCAAGCGACACTTCATCCGAGGCGTCGATATAGGTCTGCTGACGTTCACGCACCGCCTGCGTGAAAGCTTCATCGACAAGCTGGATGTTGTTTTCGAAATTCAGATCGAAGCTGCGCCGGTCAAGATTGGCCGAGCCTATGAGTGTCATCTGCCCGTCCACGGTCATCGCCTTGGTGTGCAGCAGGCCGTGCGGGTATTCATAAATCTTGACCCCGGCTTCCAGAAGATCCCGGTAATAGCTGCGGCTCGCGCCAGCCACGATCCATGAATCGTTCTGTCGCGGCATGGTGAGGGACGTTTTCACGCCTCTTCGCGCCGCAGCGCACAGGGCGGCCTGTATCGGCTCGTCCGGCACATAATAAGGCGTTGTGACCGTCAGTTCCTCCGCGGACGCGTTCATGATCGACACGAAGGTCTCGGGCATGGCGGCATAGCGCACAGCCGCGCTGGTGCCGATGACCTGCGCCACGAAACCGTCTCCTTCCCGCATTTTCGCGGAGGCCAGAAGTGAGGTCAGATCCTCATTGGTGTGGGCCATCCAGTCCGTGGCGAACAGATGCTGGTTCTGCAACACCACCGGGCCTTCAAACCGAGCCAGCAGATCCACCCACGGCGCGAACTTGGCTTTCACCCGAAATTCCGGGTCGGCGCAGTTCTGGCTGCCGCAATAGGTCACGCGATTGTCAATCACCACGATCTTGCGATGGTTGCGCATATCGAACCGCCCCCGGAAGGGACGCAGCAGCACGCTGCCCAGCGGCAGGGCGCGGACAAGAAACACGCCTGCACGCTCCATATCAGCCCAGTGACCGCTGTGAATCAGCCGACGCGAGCCGAGGTCATCCGCCATCACGCGACAGACAACACCGCGTCTGGCAGCCCGCATCACGGCGTCGGCCACCTTCATGCCGTTGCCGTCCGCCAGCCAGATATAGAAGCAGATATGCACATGCTCTCTGGCGGCGTCGATATCGGCGACCATGGCGTCGATCGCCGTGTTGGAATCCTTCATCAGATGCGCTGCGTTGCCGCCCATCGGCGGATAGCCGCTGATCGACTGCCCCACCTTGAACAGGGGGGCGAGGCGAGGTGGTAGATGGAATTCCTTTTCAGCGTCGATCAGGGTTTCGGCGGCCTTTCCCGGCACAGGCAGCCGCTTCATCGCTTCCCGGATGCGCAGCACGCGGTGTGGATTCAGTTTGGTTTCACCGAGAAAAAGATAGGCCAGTATGCCGCCGATCGGCAGGGCGCCGATGATGGCGACCCACGCCACACGGGAAGCGGGTTGACGATGACGACGCAGGAGCGCCCGTGCGATGAACAGCGCCTGTAGCGGCGCGGTCAGACCCGCCGCATACCAGCTCCATTTCACAGCGCGTGCGTCCAGCAGGACGCGACCGCCGGAGCGACGCAGTGAAAAAGAAAATTTTCGGCCTGATGGTTGCGTCATAAACTTTGCTGATCCCGGTCGTGATGACATCACGAGAAGACGTTACAGCCGCCTCCCCATTGGAACAACCGGCGCGCCCAGCACCGTGACGCGCCGCCTGATGGACGCCCATCCCGTGCCTTGTTATACCGCCAGACCTGAACTTTCCGCATGAAAGCGGAGCCACAGACCGTAGAAACCGGGCAGCGGAGACACCAACAGTCATGACAGACGGCGTAAGAGCAGACAGCCTGCCAAACAGCCTTCGAAACGGCCCCAACGCTTCCGGCCATTTCGGCGACGGGTTGGGCGGGCGGTTTGTCGCGGAAACGCTCATGCCCCTGCTCCTTGAGCTGGATGAAGCCTACAAGGTGGCCAAGGCCGATCCGGCCTTTCACAAGGAACTGGCTTTCTACCTCAAGGACTATGTAGGCCGTCCCTCTCCGCTGTGGTTCGCGAAACGCCTGACCGACGAACTCGGCGGCGCGAAAATCTACATGAAGCGCGAGGAGCTGAACCACACCGGCTCCCATAAACTCAACAACGTGATGGGTCAGATTCTGCTCGCCCGTCGCATGGGCCGCACACGCATCGTCGCCGAGACCGGCGCAGGTCAGCACGGCGTCGCCACGGCCACAGTCTGCGCGCTGTTCGGCATGAAATGCGTGATCTACATGGGCGCGACCGATGTGGAACGGCAGATGCCAAACGTGTTCCGCATGAAGCTGCTCGGCGCGGAAGTCGTGCCGGTCACGGCGGGCGCAGGCACGCTGAAGGACGCCATGAACGAGGCGATGCGTGACTGGGTCGCCAACATAAGCGACACCTATTTCCTTGTCGGCACGGTTGCCGGTCCGCACCCGTATCCCGCCATGGTGCGCGACTTCCAGAGCGTGATCGGTGACGAAGTGAAGGTGCAGATGCAGGAAGCCGAGGGCCGCCTGCCGGATGTGATCGTCGCGGCCATTGGTGGCGGCTCGAACGCAATGGGCATCTTCCATCCGTTCCTCGACGACCCTTCCGTCAGGCTGATCGGTGTTGAAGCTGCCGGCCACGGTCTGGACAGCGGCAAGACAGCCGCCTCCATCGAGCGCGGCTCGCGCGGCGTGCTGCACGGCAACCGCACTTATCTGTTGCAAGACGAAAACGGCCAGATCACCGAGGCGCACTCCATCAGCGCCGGTCTGGACTATCCCGGTGTCGGTCCTGAGCATTCCTGGCTGTATGAAATCGGTCGCGCCGAATATGTCGGCATCACCGATGACGAGGCGCTGGAGGCGTTCCAGGCCTGCACCCGCGCCGAGGGCATCATTCCCGCGCTGGAATCCGCCCATGCTGTCGCCCACGCGGTCAAGATCGCGCCGACGCTGAGCCCGGAGACCCTGCTCGTCATCAACATCTCGGGCCGTGGAGACAAGGACATCTTCACTGTCGCCGAACATCTGGGAGTGAAGCTGTGAGCCGCATCGCCCGCCGCTTTGCGGCGCTGAAACAGGAAGGGCGCGGTGCGCTCATTCCCTATCTCGAAGCCTGCGATCCCGATTTCCAGACGTCGCTCGATCTGCTGAAGGCGATGCCGGAAGCCGGTGCGGACCTGATCGAGATCGGCATGCCGTTCTCCGATCCTTCCGCCGACGGTCCGGTCATCCAGTTTGCCGCCCGTCGTGGTCTGAAGGCTGGCGCCACGTTGCCGCGCCTGTTCGAGATGGTGAAGTCCTTCCGCGAGCAGGATAACGACACGCCGATCATCCTGATGGGCTACCTGAACCCGATCGAGGCTTATGGTCTCGACAGGTTCTGCGTGGATGCGTCCGCCGCTGGTGTGGATGGCCTCATCATCGTGGACATGCCACCGGAAGAAGCTGGGCCGATGCAGAGTCCGGCCAAAGCAGCCGGTTTGGACATCATCCGCCTGATCGCGCCGACAACAGACGATAACCGCCTGAAGCTGGTGCTCAGTCATGCTTCGGGCTTCGTCTACTATGTGAGCATCACCGGCATTACCGGCACGCGCTCGGCCAGCGACGAGGATCTGCGGGCGGCGCTGCCCCGTATCCGTGCTGCGACGGACCTGCCGATTGCTATCGGCTTCGGTATCCGCACGCCGGAGCAGGCGGCGTCTGCCTCGCGTATTGCGGATGGCGCAGTGGTGGCCTCGGCTCTGCTGGCTACGCTGGCGCAAACGCTGGACCCAAGCGAGCAGGCAACCCCGTCTACGCTGCCATCCGTTCTGACCCAGTTGCGGGAACTGGCAGCGGCTGTTCGGGCCTGAAAAATCATGACGCTGGCGGGTGATTTATAAACCAGCCAGCGTTTGTTTGTTGCGGTCTATCTCTCTTTTTCATGTTCAAACCGGGATCAAAGGGACCGCGTCCCTTTGTGGGCACGGGGCAAAGCCCCCGGAAACCGTCGTGCCGATTTCAGAATCGCGGAGGCCGCTCTTCCGCATGGCACGCATGACAAGCCCGAACCGGTCCTGAAGCCCGCTTTTCCCGCTTTAGCTTCAGGTGACAGCCTTCACATTGCTGATGAAACTGTCGCTCGATGATCGGGGCCAGTTCTGGCGTCTTCTTGTGGCATTCAATACAATGCTGAAATGGCCATGACGCCAGTTTGGGCTCGGTATAATTATGGTGGCAGACCACGCAGTTGAATGCGCCATGATCCTGATGCGTAAAGGTCAGCGGCATCAGAGGCAGTGATTGCGCTGAGTACGGAGCCCCGCTGACGCTCCACCAGACCGCACCGCCGACAATGCTGGCTGCGGCACAGACTGCCGCGATGCTTAATCGCGCGTTGCGTCGCATTATCTGTTGAGCCACATGGCGCATAATACCGGCACAAGCAGCCCGACACACCCCAGAATGATGACCACAGGCACGGCCAGCGCGGCCGTATTTCTCAGACGCTTCTCGCCCCGGCGACTCTGAACCGGCAAGGCCCGTACCAGCAACGGTACAGCCAGAGCCAGCGCACTCATCCCGACCAGGCTGAATGTCAAGGCAGGTGTGGCGATCCGAAAACCCGCCTGCCATGCATGAAGGCCGGTCACACACAGCAGGATCGCCGCCAGACCGTAATGGCAGTAACGGAAGATGCGGGCGTTACGGAAAACAGCCAGCTTCCAGCGGGGTTGCGACACAACAGCAAGAATGACAAGAAGCAGGCTGGCGAGAGCACCCGTTTGCATGACGGGCAAGACGGGCGGCCAGATGTCGCGCCAGAGCAGAGGTTCCGCCCACACGCCTCCGATCACATGCGCGATGACCAGTAAAAGGATCAGGTAGGCCGTATATTCATGCAGGCGGAGGAAGAACCTTCCTTCATACACAGGCCTGTCAAGTGGTCGACCTGTGAGAAAAAACATCTGGAAAAGCGCGAATAGGGCGGAATAACCGCCGATCATCGTAACATCCCATAGGCCTGCTGTGCCGGGTTGTCCCGCCGCAAAGACGCATACCAGCAGGAATGCGGTGCAGAGCAGCGCGAGCAGTGCAGCGAGAGCGATCCATCCCGGCATGATTTCCGTTCTTGTTGCGGTATCATTTCATTGAAGAGCGATACCGCAAAGGTCAGAAGGAGGGAATGAGGGTAGACATAGCTCGTTTTGTATTTTGAGAAATCGTCACGATTTTCGTTTGCAGCAAGATTGCGGAGACAAGGAACAACACAATGGCGAAGATGAGATCAGGGTGGTAAGCTCAGTAGTAAAAAATATCTATATGTAGAAAACGGGCCTTTACAGGTGATCTATAATTATAGAAGTAACATTTTATGGTGGTGCGAACTGCGGGACTCGAACCCACTGAAGTAAATCGCACAGCCCATAACATCCTGTTTTCAAAAAAATTCTGAATACTTGTGTAAGAGTCTGTGTAAGACTTTGTGTGAAATCGGTCAAGGATTTTGAGGGTGGCAAACTGAGCTATCTCAATACCCCTGAGGCGTTCCATAGAGTGCTCAGGTTGCTCCAGTTCTCGCCAGCAGGTTACAGTCTCAGGAGGGTATGTGACTACGGAGTAGCGGTAAGTGTCTTGAATTGACCTTGTGGTTCCTTTTGCTGAGAAAGACGAAGCCAAGGCTCTCGGTGCCAGATGGGATGGCGTTGCTCGCGTCTGGTATGTTCCGGCTGGCAAAGACTCCGCTCCATTTAATCGCTGGCTTCCAAAAGTCATTGAGCCGGATGTCAGGGCGCAAAACTACTATATCTCCCAGTCGTCCACACCGTGCTGGAAATGCGAAGGCATTACCCGCGTCTATGGCTTCATCCTCTCCGGTTCCTATGAAGTTAGCGAGTGGATTGAAGGGGAGGACGATAATGACGAAGGAACCATTGTATGGGACGAATGGACTGATACGACGGTCCTGTCATACCTGAGAGGTTTGCCGGACGCTGTTCTTCAGCGAGTCAAGCAAGTCAGTCCTCATTGGTATATGGATAGTTCCAGGACCGTCTCTGAACCCTATCTGATGAACCATTGCGAGCATTGTAAAGCCAAGCTGGGTGATTTTGAGACCATTGAGGAATCTGATTCACCTCTGCATCCGATATACCCGGAGTCAATTTCCCGGATGAGCATCATGGAGGTAGGTGAGCCGTTTTCGGCTTCAGCTTCCTACGGTATCAGCACCGGGCCGGATTTGATTTCTGTGGGTGCAAAACAGGTTTGATAAATTTTCTATAAAGTTGGAAGGTTTTTGAGTTTAAAATGAATGGTAAACAGAAAAAAGAATTGGAGAAAATTTCGTCAGAAATAGAAAGGAAAATTTCTGAGATATCTTCTGATTGCCAGTCTATTGTGAGGGATTTTATCGAATACATCGGTGATGATGTTAAAAAAACATTTTCTGACAATATGAAAAACTGGACAGTATCGTCCGGAAGTATTATGTGGGTTATTTTTATCTATATACTATATAAATTTATCCCTCAATTATTTGGTTTTAGTTATAAAACTGTTAATGATGTAAATGGTTCTGAGGGCGTATTATTGTTTTTAATAACTATATGTTCTGCTATGATGCTTTTATCTCAATTTTATGTATTGGTTAGTAAGGCGGTTCCTTATTCTATAGGATGTGTTGTTGATCCAATTTTGAATGAAATAGAAAATATAAAAAAATATAAAATAAATGATGATGACGCAAAAATACTAATTGATAGTTGTGTGAAAAAGCAAAGAATATTTATTATAATGTCTTATGAGAAAACATTGAACTCTATGTTTTCGAAAAAGGAAAATATTCTACTTTTCGATTTTGTGGTTTTAGCTGTCATCATGATTTCTATGGCTGCTTTTGTATCAAAAAGAGAAATGATATCGGCCTGTTATCCTAAAACTATGGATGAATTGATCCTTGATCCCACAGGAGAAAAATGTTCAAATGAAATTAAAGCATGGAAATTAAGAAAAACTCCTGAAAAAATCAAAAAGAATGCCGACAAAAAATCTTAATCGCCGGTTCTGTTGTTCTGTCCCAAAATCACCTGGTTTTGTTACACTGTTCCTGAGACCACCAACCAACACGGATGGAATGCATTCAATGCACCAGAAACAGGACAAAAATCACCATGGAACGCTATGGATATATGAGGGTCAGCACATCGAAACAGACCACTGACAGCCAGTTCACCGACCTCACCAAGGATGGCGTTGTGCCGGACCACATCGTCGCGGAAACCCTGTCCGGTTCCCTGCCATGGAGGTCACGTCCTCGGCTTCGGAAACTGATCAGACGACTGAAACCGGGTGACTCTTTGACCGTCGCAAAAATAGACCGGCTGGGTCGCAATGCCATTGATGTCCTGACACTGGTGGAGACCCTGAAAAAACGAGACATTTCCGTCAGAATACTGAATCTCGGTATAGATACCTCCGGTGCAGGCGGGAAGCTGTTTCTGTTGCTTCTGGCCGGGTTCTCGGAGTTCGAACGCAATATTATTCATGAACGGATTATGTCCGGTCTGGAAACCGGAAGAGCCAAAGGCAAACGCCTTGGCAGAAAACCCATCCTGTCCCCGGAAGAAGTCTCTCACATCCACCGTCTGAGGGATCAGGGGCTGTCCATCAGAGCTATCAGTGACACCGTTCAGGTATCAAAGATGACTGTCTGGAGAGCACTCAGGACACCCACAGCGGTCTAACTATGTTCAGCATCATATATTCATATTATGCATTAAACACATATTCCGGAATCAGGTGATTCAGAGATAACGTCCGGGGAACATATCTTATTTCCGGGGACTCTGTTCATCATGACCGCCAGTATAAGAGCCTGTTTTTGGCTTTCTTCCGTGATTCTATAGTCAAATGGACATCACGATTTTTGGAAAACCGTTCTGGATATACGGAATCGAAGGAACGGTTTACGGATTACGAAAATGGACTTCCACATCCGTCGAGACCACCGGAACAGCCACGACCTATGAAATTGCTCCGGGCGTTTACCGAACGGATGGCCCCAAAGCCACGAGCACCATTAACCAGTACCAGGAGTGCTGGATCAGGTCGCCCGGTGGTCGGGAAAAACAGCTTCAGGGCGTCTATCCGGTAGCGGATACGCAGACTGTCCGGGTTGTGTGGGGAGCCCCGAAAGGTGTGAGCGCTGGTCCTGATCTTGTTGTTCAGAACGTCGGTACTGGTGCGGGTTGGACCGTGAACGGTAGCCTACCGTTTGCTGTCACTGGCCATGGTGTATGGCGTCTGACGCGCCAATATATCGTGGCGATTCTAATTCTTATCGCCGTGATCGATGCGTTCTGGTGGATGATTGGTCTTCCGCAAAGACGCGCTGTGTTCGTCGGCCAGCCTGATGTTCCGGAGTATCAGGTTCTGTTCGTTGGGGCTTTCGGTATAGCCCTTCTTCTGGGACTTGCAGGCTTCATTCATCGCAACAGACTGATGAACAGCAATCACCGGAAAGCCATGGCCATTATCCTGAAGGCTATTTCAGATAACCCTGACTTCCGGACAAGTCTTCAGAAATGAAAAAGTCCCTTAAAATCCTGTCTGTTTTCGCAGGAATTCTATCCTGTGGAACAGCAATGGCTGACGACATCCACAAGGCACAGACGCGTTTTGGTCTGGTGGATGGCCCTGACAATATCCTGAAAATCAATGGCCGTCTGACGACACCCGAGATTGACGGCAATAACAGTCTGTTTGTCGAGAAAATCACCCGGACAGAGGACGCTGACTACCTGTTGCTGACGAATGGAGGCGGAACAGCCTGTCCAGCCCTGTTCTCCATTGTGAAAGTCACAGCATCATCCGCGACCCCTGTTTCGTTCTTCGGAAACTGTGCTGATGAACCCAAAAGAACAGTCGCGCCCGGAAAAAGCATCACACTATCATTTCCGGCGTTCCGTCCCCTGAAATTCAAGGGGGCACCGGCTACCACTTATGTCTACGACATTCCGACCGGTCATCTGACGCGGGATGGAAAATCTGTTTCGACTGCCTGCAATGGGAAGTGTCAGTGACACCTTCCACAACCTGGATATCCCGATGAAAAATATCAGAACTGTGATCGCATTGACGATGCTTGCGAGTGTGTCTGCCTGTGCTTCCGGTGGCAATGCGTCCATCAGGAACACAACGATCACCGAGGTTGATCAAAACATTCATGATGGTGTCACGACTTCCGCTCAGGTGCGTCAGATTTATGGTGAACCATCGGAGACGACCTACGAAAATGGCCATGAGGTCTGGACATACAGCTTCTCGTCCGACAGGTCAGATGGTCTCTCCATCGCTCAGAATGTGGTTGGACTTGGTGTTCTGGGAACGAAATCAAACAGCAGGACCAAGGCTCTTTCCATCACGTTCCGCAATGGTGTCGTGCTGAAGCACAGCTTCTCCACTGCGAATAGCAGTATCGGTAGTGGATTGAGGCAATAAGATTATGAGCGGAACCATGCAGGCGAAACCGGAAGGTTAATCCTGATTTACGGGTTTCTCTCTCCCGCCTCTCTTTACATCCCGTCCAACCCTGTTGAGCAATGCCACAGCATTTTTTGACAGGGAAACCGGGATTTCAACCCCGGCACCTGCCAGTGTAGCAATCATACCCACGAATTCATTGGCGTCCTGCATGCATACCGGGGCCTTCCCTACAATAGTCAGAGACCGAGCACCGTTCCGGTCGGACTTGATCTTCTCCCGAATGGCCTGCTCAATATACTGACCCACAGGAATACCGGCCTTTTTCGCCTGGGTTGATACAGCTTGCCGGATGTCTGGGGAAACGCCTCTGATGCTCCACGAACCTTTTTCTGTATTAATATCCTCTACCATTGCCATACATTCTCCGCACTATGTATGACATTATAGCTGAAATGTCTGACATCTTTCCGAAAGCGTCAGACATGGCAATTTTGTTTCGAAAATGGCTTCACGGCACCACCGTCCAGCTTTCCGTTTCTTTTGGTGCAGATATTGACTTGTGCAAGGCTATGGCACGGAAGCCATAGGTGGAGTTCCTGATTTCATTCTGGATTTCAGCAAGCCTGTTCGTCACATCATCAGACAGATTAAGCGTGTCTATTTTCTCAATGATACCTCCCAGTTCAGAAAGCGCAGAAACAGCGTCAGTCCAGTCACGCTGTTGTTTTTGTGTCTTGCGTTGCTGGCGTTCCTGGTTAGTCATGGCTCTGGAATGAATAGGTGGACGACCTCTTTTTCTCATAATAATAAAATCCTTCAATGCATATAATATATCATACATTTCGTGTTTAACGAAAATAAAAAACACTATGTATTACAGATAATCTGAAATGTATGACAATTTACCGGAAATATCAGACAGAACACGGAATCCTGTACAACAGAAATGCAAAAACCGTCAGACACAGACAGGTATTGCGTCATACAGCGTATGACATAGAATTTCGTGACTAACGATATTCTGTATTTTCGTGTTACACAAAAATCTGGAATTATGTGTCACACGAAATTCGATTTCTATTTGTATTATGCAAACATAAAAATATGGATTGCGCGCAACAGTGTTGTTTCTGCATGAAAAATGCGCCGGATAACCATGGCGAATATCATTGGATGACTTTACGAAAATAGCAGAAAACAGCTACTTTCATCGTGTCTCTCTGATTATAATTTTTCGAGAACAGGAAAAGTCTGTGCGGAAATGTGTGACATATCGGCACAAATGCGCCAAAAGCTGTGTATATACATACAGATTTTTGTGAGACGCGAAATTGCGAAATTATGTGTCACACAATATTCTGCTTTTCGTGTCTCACGAAATTCTCAGGCGTAATTTTGCTCAGAATTATGATTCAGAATGCAGTAGACATGGGTTTTTGAAATACCTGTCTGTCGCATGATTTCAGCGACACCACGCCCCTGTGCCTTCAGGACTTTCACGCGGTCATGATCCAGCATCTGTTTTCGACCTTTATAGACACCTTTTGCTTTAGCAATTCCTTCGAGCTGACGTTCCCGCCGGAGTTCATTTTCGAATTGAGCAAACACCCCAAGCATATTCAGGAAAGCTTTGCCAATCGCATTGCTGGTGTCGATAGGCTGTTCCGTGCAGATCAGTGAGACATTCTTCTGTTCCAGCGTTCGCATGATGTCCTGAAGGTCACTGATTGACCTCGCCAGCCGGTCAATTCTGGTGACAACAAGGGAATCACCGGGGCGAAGAAACTGAAGCAGGATATCGAGTTCATTTCT
Organism: Acetobacter sp.; assembly: GCF_022483985.1. Taxonomy (NCBI): domain Bacteria; kingdom Pseudomonadati; phylum Pseudomonadota; class Alphaproteobacteria; order Acetobacterales; family Acetobacteraceae; genus Acetobacter; species Acetobacter sp. Next base: position 377,195 of record NZ_JAKVME010000002.1, read on the forward strand.
GCCGGTGCGTGATGACCCGGAGACTTTTTCTCCTCTGATGATTTCACATCCTGCTTTCCGGAGTGTTTCTTCCTGGAGTTCCAGGGACTGGTCAGTCGTGCTTACTCGCGCGTATCCATATCGCATCCTTTGTGTTCCTTTTGAATCATAGGGACGACGGTTCTCATCGTTCCCTGTGACTGATTATAATTTAAAAGGAACACGGATTCCGGGAATTGCCCGAAATCATATGGGACTACCGATGAGGACCATGGAAATTGCTCTCCCAGATAGAGGCGAATATTTTTGTGAGTCACGTAAATGAGTTCGGGAACTGCTTCCCAGACCTACAGAGTCTGAATGCGTGAAATCGTTCTTCTGTCATTCAGCGGAATGGTATTGCCGCGATGGTCAAGGATGATAGACAGATGCAGAAGTTGCCAAACCGCATGAACGCGGACATCGCGCTATTTGGTAACTTCTGAGATCGTGGCTTCAGTCAATTTCCCACTGACATTTCTGGATAAAAGACCCGGTGAATCTTTGTGACTTCATTCCACGATCATGAAGGGAAGTCACAAAGAACGACCTCTTTCACTCTGGAGAACCTGCTTTGTGCAGAATGGGGAACAGCCCATATTGGAGGTGGCGTCCGATTGCCTGCCTTACAGATTCCTCAATACTGGTATCTTCGTCGAATTCAATGCCTGGACCACTACCCAGAGTAAACGTTTTTCCGGTTACGTCCTGAGCTTTGCTGACAAAAACGTAATCATCGTCAAAGGCAGAATCAGACAGACCTTCAAAGTGATTTTTCTGGCGGTAAAAATCAATATCCAGTTTTTCGATTCCGCCCGGAATCTGACTGGCTATATCGGGAAAAAGATTTTCCAGATCATTGCGACTGAAATGAAAAGTTCTGCAATGCTTTGCACTACCAAAGTCTCGAGAATTGCTCTCTGAAACATCTTGGCTCAAAGACATGCTTTTAATTGTGTCGAAAATAACTCCCATTGTGAAACCTCATTGCGCCCCTCTTGTGGGGTCTGTCACTCTCATAGCACAGCTCAAATTTTTGTCAAGTAAAAAATGAAATTTATGATGATATTCGTATCATAAGTATAAGTATATATGTCACATTGCGACTCTGTATATAAGGTAAGTGGTATACTGCATCCTCAGTCCACTTATATACTGCCAGGCGTGGCATCCGGCTACACATTGCATGTGTTTCCTCCTGTCAAAGCTGGCCAGGGGCTTCGCCCCGTGGACCCCACAGGAGACATGCAACCATGAGAAAGGATACCCGTATTTCAGTCAGATGCACCCGTGACCAGCTTGAGCGATGGAACACGGTTGCCAGACAGCACGGGCATCAGACCGCCTCATCATTCTTCCGGGAACTGATGGCATCTGCTGATTTCGTTACTCACGAAAAGAAACAGCTACTGGGTGAACTGGATCAGGCCACCGATCAGATTGCCAGATGCGGGAACAATCTGAACCAGATCGCTCATCACCTGAATGCGGGAGGGCATGAGGACGCCTCTGTCGCTGTCAGTGAATGCCGGTCGCTCCTGAAGGACATGAAGCGGATCGTCAGGGATATCCGGCAATGATCATCCAGTCAGCACGCATGCTGACATCATCCGGTCCGGGAAAGACCTGTGCTCATGTATTCCGGGTTGCGAAGAACGAGAGCATCGAAGTCATTCAGGGTTCAGAATTCCAGGTGATGGAGGAGTATGATGAAGCCGGTGTCCGGGGTGACAGATATGCTGTCCGGCATTTCAAGATCAATCCGCAACATGACCTGAGCCGTGAGCAGTTTCTGGAATCCGTTTCCATGCTGGCTATCGAATTCGGCTTCGATCCGGATGCCTGCACTATCGTTGAACACACGAAGGCCAAAGCCACAGGGAAAGCTTCAAAGCATATCCATTTTTATGTCAGGGAACGGACAGCAGACGGGAAGGCTCTGGACAGCCGGTTCATGAAAGTCCGTCAGGAGAAGATTTCCCGGACGTGTGAGGTTCTGTTTGGTCATGACATCGTGCATGGACGCCATCAGCAGGTCGTCATCCATCAGCTTCATGATGAGGGAAAGCATGACATTGCGGATGCCATCCAGAAGGCCACACCTGACCTGAATCAGTCTGTTGAGTCATCGTTTACGCTGACACAGCAACGCATGGCCGAACGGCATGGCATCAGTCTGCCGGATATTCGCCAGCATCTCAAAGACCTGAGAATTTCGTGTGACACGTTTTCCGGCATGATTGAGCAGATGAAGCACATGGGGCTTCATGTAAAAAAAGGAGATAAAGAGAATACCTATATTATCGTGAGTGACGATAATCATTTCATAGGTTCAGCAAACCGCTTGCTCGGGATGAAGAAAGGCGAGTTCTGTCAGCAGTATGAATCCTATGTCGCTGGCACGGATACCCAATATGAACCTGTTGAAGGGGGTTCTTCGCCAGCGGTCCCGAAAATAGCCCCTAAGATGCCCGTACAGCAAATTTCTGAAGAAATCGGACCCAACATCCATCAAAAGGACAGACTCCCTTCAGAGGTCCGGAAATCCTCTCCTGTTCCTGAGACCGGGACTATCGGCCATGTTCGTGCGGACCTTGGCAACGATACCAGCGAGACAACTGAGGCCATGAGCCGGGAAGAGAAAACCGCCATCCATGCTCAGAACGCTGATCGCATGCAAGCGAGCCAGACCATCCGGAAGATGCTGGCGGATCAGGAGGAATTTCATCGAAAACTTCTCGAGCTTGATAAGCAATTCCAGAGCCGGTGGAGCCATATCAAACCGGAACCGTTTCCGGATGAAGCGGAACGTAATTCCTTCCTTGTCCGTCAGAAGCACGAAGAAATCCTGAGACCGCTTCGGGACAAATATCTGACCGAAAAAGAAAAGTGGTTCAATGGATCATCAACTCGCAAGGCTCTTCAGGAGTTTCAGAGTGCGTTGAAGAAACTACGCTATGACCGGGGTGATTTTAAGGCTCTTGATATGGCGAACAATGAGGCGGACTTCAGTTACTGCCTGAACTGGATGGCAGACTTCTATGTTGCCGGACGTGAACGCACCCGAAAAGAATGGTCATCGGACTTATCTGTCCAGAGCTACCTCAAGGCAAAGAAGGATTTCGATGAACTTCTGAACTACATAAAGAAAACCGGGGATGTCACGGTTCTTGAAACAGCGATGAAAAATCCGGTTCATGCATTACAGATGATACGGAAAATGAAGACGCCGGAAACTGGTTCCAAAATAGGCGGACAGCCCGGTCCTTCAGTTAAAATATCCTTTGATAGATAGGGAAGATTTATTTCCTGCGGAATCCTGAAGTGAAAACTTTCATATTGTGCTGATGTCCGCCATATTATTCGCAGTGCCATGATGATTCATACTGTATATACTTTGTATTTTTCTATTTATTCTTGATTTTGATCTATAATATTGATAGATACAAAAAAGCCCCAGAGAGACGGCAAATCTCTCGGGGGCGGGATTGCAGGGATGAGATTAGAAAGAAAACCTCCCTACGAGGTTTGGAGCGAGATTGTAGATAGCGTTATTATAACACGAAGTCAACAATAAAATATATTTTCTTTCTTTTTTATTTCTGTGGTCTCCAGAATGGAGCAATAGAGATGAGAAATATATGTATTAAAGATATTGAAGACAGTAATGGCCAGAAGGACAACGACCTGTCCACCTTCTGGGACATTTCCAGATTCCCGAAAAACCGCGATGGTTCTACGTGTTATGTCAGTATCCTTGGTTTCTGGAAGGATTTTTGGTGTCCAAAGTTTTACGATCCCCATGCAAAAGAACACAGACCCGGAAACAGGGTTTTCAGAAGATATTTTCCTGCCACTGAAGAGGGGATGAGCGGAATCAGGGAACTGATCGACAGCAATAAATTCGAAGCCCTGTATCGTTCTCAGGCATTCTTCCCGAAGATCAGGAAAACTCAGCGGAAAGAGGATATTTCCGCCATATCCCATGCGTGGCTGGACCTGGATATCAACAAGATTGGCGAGAAACGCAGACTCATCAAAGGGGATAAATCCAAGGGATTACCAGATAGATGGGTGGATAATAACCATTATCGTCCGGACCTGTTTTCTGAATGGCAGGCTCTTGACGATGCAGGTAAGGCGGAGTGGCTGGTTCAGTATTGTGTGACTCACGAAATTCCGGAGCCTACCGAAGTCGTGTTGTCTGGTGGTGGTGCCTATCTGCTGTGGCAGTTCACTGACACCGTGTTCATCAGCAGACGACGCAGGAAGGCAGGTCAGACCAATCAACCGAGGTCATATATTGATGTCATTGAAGATATTCACAGGAATCTGCGTAATCGTCTGGATTACCTGATGGCTGCTGGAATAGGTGCGGATAGGTTCATCGCCATTGATTTCAATCCACCTGCGATAGACGTTGGCCATCATCGCCAGTTCACTGTTTGGCTTGGTTTTAATGTCTTTCGACGAGATGAAGGCAGAGACTGCTTCGGAGAACAGGGGAGAAGGTTTCACCTCCAGTTGCCGGAAGACAGGGGAAAGCGTTTCTCTCAACAGAGCGGACTGGTTCTCGAAGACCTTGATGGTTTCCTGATGCCCCTGGACCCTGGAAGCAAGGATTTCACCAGAATGGATGACCTTTTCGATAGCGGGTCCGGCTGTATCCTTCAGATACCCTGTCAGAGCAGTCATGCGGTCTGCTTCTTTGACATGAGACAGGAGATGTTCCGCATTGATGGCTTTATATTGAGCGATCAGCGATTCAATTTCGAGCCGATATGACCGGATCACTGAATCAAGGAATTCCCTGGCGTCATTGTTTTTGAGATTTGACCGGACGTAATCCGTCAGGTTGTCTCTTGTTTCTTGGGCGTTGTCGGTTTCGGGAGGAAGGGCGGAACGCCTGAGAAGGTCAAGATAATCCCGTTTATCGTCGTCCGAAATGATCCACGGTTCGTTAGCCATCGCGTGTTCGATCTTTGCAAAGAGTGCCTGTGTCCGTTCGTATGCCGTTCCAGCACGAATGAGGGCGACTTTCCTTGATCTGGTGAACAGCGAAAAGCAGATTTCATTCTTTTTCAGAATCTCACAGAAATGTGAGGGAACTCGTGTCCTGAAATAGAAACCTGTTGCCCGGCACTGGAGCATGTTCCTGCCTTGTTCATCTGCCCCCTCATCGGTCTGTGTAAGACCTTGTGTAAGAGTTTCGGGGGTGTGTGTTTCCGGAAATCCAGAATCGTGAACAAAAACAGTAAGTTATTGTGGTGCGAACTGCGGGACTCGAACCCGCACGCCCTTACGGACTCGAGATTTTAAGTCTCGTGCGTCTACCATTCCGCCAAGTTCGCGTTGGTGGCGGGCTTCTAGCATGTCACAAAGTGATCGGTAAGAGCCTTTTACGTGGGCTTGTCAGCCCGCTCGCATGAGCGAAAGACCTTGATTTTTGAGCCAGAGCTCCGCCCCATTGCGGGTCGGGCACATCTGATCGACCAACGCCCAGAAAGCAGCGCTGTGATTGTGGTGCTTCATGTGCGCGAGCTCGTGCAGAATGACATAATCCTGCACAAAATGCGGCGCCATGATGAGACGCCAGTTCAGCATGATCCGTCCCGCCGTGCTGCAACTGCCCCAGCGGGAGGTTGCGTCACGCAGAGCGAATGTTTTGGGCGCAAAACCTGTTCGTCCGGCAAGGTCCTGTAGCCGCTGGCCCAGTTGTTTGTGTGCCAGTGTCTGAAGGAAATCGCGCACCCTGCGCCCAAGAAAGGCGACATCCCCGCTGACGTGCAGCTTGTGGTCCGCACCCTCCCAGGCTCCTCCACGACCGTTCGGTGTGTGATGGATTGTGTGCGCAACACCATTGATGGGAATAATGCTCCCCGCAGTAAAGCTGATCGCCGTCGGTTGCCGCTGCAATTGCCGGATGATCCAGTCGCGGTGCGCGTTGAGAAGCGACAGCCCGGTTTGCGGCGAAACACGGGGCGGCAATGTCACAACCACACTGTCACCAGCGCGGGACAGGCGGAGGGACAGGCGCCGCGCGCGCGTTGAGCGTCGCCATGTGATCGGGAAAGGGCCGGAAGGAAGCAGGATGCTGTCCGGGAGCGTATCCTCGGATGAAGAGGGTCGGGGGACCCGAGGCTTCATTCGGCAGGCTCATCCTTTGGGTCGAGTGCGGGCCATTCGACGACATAGTCTTCGAGATTGCCAGCCCTGCGCTCGCTGATACAGCGATCACCGGCAGAAATACCGGCCTCGCGGACGCTATCCGGATTGCCGGTCAGCAGCGGGTGCCAGTCGGGCAGAGGCAGACCATCCGACAGGCGCTTGTAAGCGCAGGTTGACGGGAGCCAGTCGATGGTTTCCAGCATGGGAGCCGTCAGTGTGATGCAGTCCTGCACCTTGCGGTGACGACCGGCATAATCCGTGCAGCGACATGTGTGAGTGTCCAGCAGGCGACAGGCGACGTTCGTATAATAGAGGCTGCCGTCATCTTCATCGCGCAGCTTGTGCAGGCAGCAGCGTCCGCAGCCGTCGCAAAGAGATTCCCACTCTTCGGTGGTCATCTGCTCAAGGGATTTGGTTTCCCAGAAAGGAGTGTCGGTGGCCATGACGAAAGATACCCTCAACGCGCTTTTGGGGAAAGATGCGGGGCGATGGTCTTTCAGGGCCCAGCCAGCGGACGCCAGAGCAGGGCGAACGTCATGATGACCGCAAGCAGTGCTGTGGCGACGCTGCCCAGAATCATCCGGCGACGTAGCAGAGGCAGCCACAACAGCGACGCCCGGCTGGACCAGTTCGCACCAAGGGAGCGCGCGGTCCGAGTGACATCCGGCTGCGCGTTGACCAGAGCGCCCATCAGGGGAAGCGTCAGGGAGGGGCTGATGAGGAATCCCTGAATGATGGAAATGAGGGTGGGAATGGGTTCACGCGGAAAGAATTGCGACGACAGGACCAGAGAAGGCAGCAGAAAAGCAGCAAGGATATCCGGTATCCAGAAGGCGATCGTCAGAAAATACCAGATCTGGGAACGGGATGTCGCCAGACAGAGAGCCGCCATCAGTATCGCGGCGACAAAGGAGATGATCGCATGCGTCGCAACAACACCAGGAGGGAAGCCGGGAAGGGGAATCATCTTGCCATTCTCTCAGCGCTGGCTGAGCCATTGATCGAAGCGGGTTTTGATCGCAGGCAGGTTCCTGCGCCAGAAATCGACATTCAGAGGAAAGGCCGGCGGTAGCGTTCCGACACGCGGCTGGGCTGACTCCGGTGGCGCAATGATCAGACGTGCGTTGAGAGCATTCTGCTGCTCGGACGCGGCAGCCCACGTGGCCAGCCCCAGCGCTGACGTTACGTCTCTGCTGCCGTTGGTGGGAATGACCCAGTCGTAATTGACCCGCAGAAGGGGAAACCAGAGGTTCCTGAAGCGCGGTGTCGGCAGACCGGCGTTGGCGGCGGCGATCTCACTGGTTGGCGTGACGCTCATCAGCGCAGCGCCCTTGGTGAGGATATGCATGGCTTCGGCGGAGGTCGTCCACCAGACGATATAGGGCTTTAGCTGGGAGAGACGCCTGAAGGCCCGGTTGAGTCCGGCAGGCGTAGCCAGAGTGCTGTAAATGGCATCGGGAGAAACGCCATCAGCGAGAAGGGCGATTTCCAGAGTGATGCGGGGATCGGCGCGCAGCCCGCGCTTGCCGGGGTGTCGGGCGACATCCCAGAAGTCCCGCCAGCTCGGTGTATCGGCGAACCGAGAGCTGTCCCATGACAGCGCGTAGTCCAGCGAAAGCGCGGTCACACCGCAACGGGCCGGATCGGCATTGCTGCTCTCGGAGGCCGTCGCGGGAAAAGGCAGGAAGAGTCCCTCAGTACACCCTGTTTCGGCGTCATCATCCTGTATGAGCAGGAGAGACCAGTTCTGTCTGCCAGAGCGGAGCAGGGTGTAGTTGGCGTCAGTCAGATCGGACCAGAGCGTGGTTCTGACCTTCTGATGGGTCAGTTGGTAAAAGGGTTTCCAGACGACTTCGTTCAGTGTGGCGTTCAGGGAACCGCCCTGGGTCGCAACCACGAGAGGGCGCGTGCCGGTCCGCCTGACATGGGAGGCGGCATCCGATTTCTGAACAAGGCAGCAGGTCGAGAGCAGGACGGCCGACAGCCCGGCCAGCAGACGGCCAGGCATTTCATTGAGCCGGAACGACTCACCCTTGCTCGGTGAAGAAGAAAACAAGATACGCCCTTGGGTTAGCCTAGACTGGTCCGCAGACTAGCCTTCTTTGTCCTGTGACGGGAAGACCACCGCTGCCGAGGGGCCCCAGGCCAGCAGAACCGTCTGTCCAACGGCAGTGCCGGGTGGCAGCGAGCCTGCCGGTCGATGTACGACCATCTCCGTGCTGTCTGCGAGTCGCACGCGGAGAAGAAGCAGGTCTCCCACGTTGCGGATGTCACTCAGGGTCGCGGAAAGACTGCCTGCCTCGCCATCCGTATTGGCCGCTCCTCGTGGAAACATCAGCGCAATTTTGCCGGGGCGGATGCACAGCTCTACAAGATCGCCTTCCGCGACATCACCTTCGGCAAGCGCTTCCATCGTACCACCACAGGCGAGACGCGTTTCCACAATGTCATCCTCGACCGTGAGGGCCAGCCCGGTGAGGATATTGGCGTCCGTCATGGCGGATGCGAGCCGTGCGGAAGCGGGCCGGTCAATCAGCTCTGCGGCTGAGCCGATCTGCAAAAGCGCGTCATCTGCAATGACGCCAATGCAGGTGGCGGCAGCCAGTGCGTCACTCCGGTCACGGGTCAGGAGCAGAAGGCTGGTCTCGCGCGCCCTTTGCAGCCTGATCAGGCGGTGGTGGATATCCGTGCGGGTTTCACTGTCCAGCCCGGCGAAAATATCCTCCAGAATGAGGGTGGCCGGGTCCGTGGCCAGCGCCCGGGCCAGTTGTGCCCGCAGTCGTTCAGAGGCTGTCAGGGCTGATGGTGGCGCGTCGGCCTGCTGTTCCAGCCCGAGAAGCGCGAGAAGCTGGGCAATCTTATGTGCCGCCTGATCCTGCGACAGTTTTCGCGCCCGTAGAGGAAAGGCCAGATTCTGCCGGATGGACAGATGTTCGAACAGAGGATCACGTGCGCCAACGACAGCAAGGCCGCGCTGGCCGACAGGGCGGTGTGAGATATCCTGATCCAGAAGCGTCAGATGGCCGCTACCGACAGGTCGGTGCCCGGAGAGGATATCGGACAGCGCCCGCAGAGCCTGCCCCGAATCATTCAGCATCAGGAGCGCCAGACATTCTCCCGCATGCAGCGCAAAAGAAAAGGCAGGGCCATCTGGGGCAAGGCTGATAGTGTTCACTCTCAGTGTGGTTGAACGGGTGCATGATGTCATGCCGACAGGGAACCACAACCTGACGGGAGAGTTAAGATGGGTGCTGGAGTCCGGGATAACCGGACAGAACTGACAGTCAGGTCAGCAAACAGGAGCGAGTGAATATGTCCGCAGAAAAGATCAGGAAACAGGCACAGGCAGCAGTGGACGAAGCCTCAACGACGGCGCGTGATGAACTGGAAGCGCTGAAGAGTCAGCTTGAACATTTTCTGAGCACCCATGTTGTTCCACCGCTTTCCGATGCGGCGAACTCGGCGGTTTCCAATGCGCGCGAGATTGCCGAGCATCAGAAGGCAAGCGTTGCGACCAATGTCAGCGCGAAGCCCTTCCTCTCCATCGCGATTTCTTTTGTCGTCGGATTTGTCGTCGGACGCCTGTCGCGTTAATGTTTTGTCTCAGGAACCTGTCATCAGGGCGCCTGAGGCCAGATCAAGAGTCTACCTTCCTGTGAGGTGTTCTGCTCCTGCCTCGGTTGCTTTATGGATGAGGCAGGGGTCATAACAGGTCGCCGGTTCATCCTCGATGCCGGCTTATGTGAGGTAGACGGGGATCCAATGCACTTTTTCGATGTCGGCAAATCCGCGGCTCAGGCGGAAGTTCAGCTTCTTCAGCAGAAAGCGATGCGGATCGGGCGTCAGGTTGCCCTGTTGCTGGTTGCGGCGCTCCTTGGCTTTTTCTCGCTGATTACCGGTCATGCGCTGCTCTGGGCCATCTTCCGTTATGAATTCGGGTTGGGTCCGGTCCTTTCACCGGCTCTGGTCTTCTTTGCCGACATCTTTCTGGCTCTGGTGTTCGCGTTCTTCGGACGGCGTTCCTATCTCTATCCGGCTGAAGTGGAAGCGCATCTCAACCGGGATCGTCGCCTCAACGAACTGCGGCAGTCCCTCAACATGCTTTCGCTGGCCACTCTCTTAGCGGGGCCGCTGGGTCGTTATCTCGGATCGAAGCTGCGGCGGCGGTAACGGTGCTTTCTGATGTGCGCGGAAAAACGGGCCTTATGGCCCGTTTTTTTTTGAGGATTCCATCACATACAATAATGAATTACGAATAAAACCCATCGAACCAGTAGCGGCATGGACTCTGCTTCGTCTGAAACGGGCTTCTCTTCTGCATATTCTGGAGGACTGTATTTTGGCTGCGGAATGCGCGCTACTGACAGTTACGCATCATGCTTATAATAATCCTAGCGGCACGATGGGCGCGGTGCATGTGCTGGGTGGCTTTGTTTACTGTCATGATAGTATGTTCTGTCGCATTGCATGTGTGGGTGGAGCGCCCTTCGCACAGACTGGCAAGGCGATTGGCAGGTCCGCGTATCGTGGCATAATTCGTATCCGATGGGAGGCGGAACCTGTCTGTTTTCGCATCTGCATATTATGGTTTTACGATAGATGGTCTTTCTTAAATAAACGAGGGTGTTGGTTGTGTGGCGTAAATTTCTGGACAAACGAAAACGTGCGTCCGGAAGGAGAAAACGGGTCGAGCAGGCCGGAGAGGGGTCTGTCGACGCCATGTTTTCCATGGGCGAGGCCTATCTTGCCGGCGAGGAAGGTGTGGCGCCCCATGCCGGACACGCGGTCTGGTGGATGGAGCGGGCTGCGAGAGGAGGTCATCCGCAGGCTTGCGTGCATGCTGCGCGTCTGGCGTGGGACGGTTTTCTGCCGGATGAACAGGCGCTGGGCCAGCCTGTAAGGCGGACGCCTCGCAAAGAGGACGCCCTGATGTTCGCTCGGTTGGGGCATCAGAGAGGTGATCCGGAAGCTTCACTCTTTCTCGTCTGGCTGCTGGACGCCGCCGGAATGGAAGAGGAAACGGAGCGACTTGAAGCATTACAGGCGGCTGCTGCGGAAGGCCTGCCCCTGGCGCTGGTCGGGTTGGCGGACAGGGAGGCGCGTGCCGGAGCATCGGCTGAACGCCTCATGGATATGCTGTCGGTCCCGTTGGAGAAAAAACTTGGTATTGCCCACCATATGGTTTCCACATGGTACGGGCATGGGATCGTGCTGGCTCAGGATGAGAAAAAAGCCCGGCATCATCTGGAGATCGCTGCGGGAGCGGAATATGTACCCGCCATGGCGCTGCTCGGGGAATGTTTGATGGTGGAAAATCACCGTCAGGGTGTGGACGAGCAGGAAAAAGAGCGTTTGCGCTTTCTGACGCGAGGTGAGAGCCTGCTGCGTAAAGCGGCAATCAGTAATGGAAGAGCCGCCTGTGTTCTGGGAGATTACTGGTCGGGTATTGCTGAAACGCCTGATATCGGCCAAGCGGTCCAGTGGTATGAAAAGTCGGTTTCCTTGGGATTCCCCGGTGCTTTTTTCATGTCGGCCTGCCTTGTTCTGGAAGGCCGTTCCAATCACATGACGCAACAGGATGCCTGGACACGAATGGAACAGGCTGCCGGAGCCGGTCATGCGGGAGCTGAGAAGGCCTTGTCAGAAAGAGTCTTGCCCTGAGAAAGGTTTTCCGTTTCTCATGCATGCTCTGATGTTCCCATCATTCGATAGGGTTCTTCTACTTTTCAACTCTCCGGAATCAAGCCTCTTTTCGACGCAGGATCGTACATCATGGAACAACCTCGCCCACCGTGCCCGCCTTTTCTGACGACAGCCGATGCGGCCAGAAAAGTTCGGCTGGCCGAAGATGCATGGAATAGTCGCGATCCTGAAAAGGTCGCGCTGGCCTACACGGCTGGCAGCATCTGGCGAAACAGGGTCTGCTTTCTGGAAGGACGTGAGAAAATCATCGAGTTTCTGGAGAATAAATGGAGAAGGGAGCAGGAGTATCGGCTGATCAAGGAACTGTGGGCGTTTCACGAAGACCGTATTGCCGTCCGCTTTGTCTATGAATGGCATGATGATCGGCAGAACTGGTTCCGCTCCTATGGAAATGAGTTGTGGGAGTTTGATGCGGCGGGCCTTATGCAATGGCGTGTCGCCAGCATCAACGACATGCCGATTGCGGAAAATGAGCGCCGGTTTTTCTGGCCGCAGGGACGCCGTCCTGACGATCATCCGGGACTGACGGAAATGGGGCTGTAGCCCGAGCAGGCAAATGGGGACGCCGCGAGGCTGAACGCATCGGAATATTGCCTCCCGCCGCTGGCTGGCGCACAACGTCCTCAGCGATAGTCAGCAGGAGGAACGCGGTCGCATGTCAGGCGCCACAGTCAGCACGGATGTTGTCATCATTGGCGCGGGTCCAACCGGACTGTTCGCCGCTTTCCAGTGCAGCATGCTCAGGATGAGCTGTGTTCTGGTCGATGCGCTGGATGAGATCGGTGGCCAGTGTGTGGCGCTCTATCCCGAGAAGCCGATTTACGACATTCCCGCCTGTCCCGCCATCGAGGGTGGTGAGTTGATCGAAAAACTCTCCGAGCAGATCGAGCCTTTCTCCATTCCAAGGCTTCTGGGTCGGCGTGTCGAGGGGCTGACGGGGTCGGCTGGCGATTTCCGTCTGGAAACCAGCAAGGGTGACGTGATCCACGCAAAAGCTGTGGTCATCGCGGCTGGCGCGGGAGCGTTCGGACCGAACAGGCCCCCGCTTGAAGGGCTTGAGCAGTATGAGACGACTGGCGCGGTCCGCTACAGCGTTCGGCGTAAGGCTGATTTCGAAGGCAGAAGTCTGGTGATCGCCGGAGGTGGCGATTCCGCGATCGACTGGGCGCTGTCCCTGTCGAAGGTCGCCCGCAAGATTTATCTGGTTCATCGCCGCGACAAGTTCCGTGCCGCTCCGGAAAGCCTGAGTCAGCTTGAGGAAGCAATTGCCGGAGGGGTGGTGAAAAAGATCACGCCCTATCAGCTTAAGGGACTTCGGGGCGCGGAAGGTCAATTGACGGGTGTGGACGTCGCGACACTGGAAGGCGAGGTGCGAACGCTGGAGGCCGAGCATCTGCTGGCTTTCTTCGGCCTTGCCACCGACCTCGGGCCGATCGCGCAATGGGGTATTGACCAGACGCGCTCGACGATTCCCGTCACGCCATCATCCTGTCAGACTTCTCTTGCGGGCGTATACGCCATTGGCGATATCGCCTCCTATCCCGGCAAACTGAAGCTGATCCTGCAAGGTTTCAGCGAGGCTGCCATGGCGGCGCATGCCATTTACAGCATCGTCAACCCTGATCAGGCGCTTCATTTCGAATACTCAACGAGCAAGGGCGTGCCGGGCTCGGCCTGAAGCGGCTTCGTCCTGTCGGGTGTCAGAGAATCTACAGGGAAAGAAAGCAGGTTTGTCAGCAATCTTTCTCTGTCAGCCGGTTTTCAACCTGCCCCATGATGCTCTATCTCTATAGCTGAGAGCGAAATGATCAGTGGCGGAGATATGAGGTGATGGACGTGGCGGCGCAGTGGGCTGGCGGCATTCTGAATATCGATCTTCAGGCCGTCGCGGACAATTATCGCACGCTGTGCCACGTCATTCAGCCGTCGGGCCAGACATCCGTTTCCCGTCCACTCTGCGCCGCCGCCGTAAAGGCGGATGCTTACGGGCTGAACGCGTCCCTTGTCGCGCCTGTCCTTGAGGAAGCCGGTTGTCGGCATTTTTTCGTCGCGCATCTGGCCGAGGGCGTGGCGTTGCGCCCCTTTGTCAAAAATCCTCAGTCCTCGATCTTCGTGCTGCATGGACCGCCTCCCGGCACAGCGCGTGATCTGCTGGAAGCCGGGCTGGTGCCGGTCATCAACAGCATGGAGCAACTGGTCGAATGGCGTGAGTTGAGCCGTACGCTGGAACGACGGCTGCCTGCGGTGTTGCAGGTTGACTCCGGCATGGCCCGGTTTGGCATGAACGCCGATGAGGTCTTGAAAATCGCAGCCGATCCCACGTTTCTGGACGGCATCGAAACGGTTCTGGTGATGAGCCATCTTGCCTGCGCCGATACGCCCGAGGTCCGAAGCAATCGGGCGCAACTGGAAGAATTCCAGCGTCTGGGCGTGATGTTGCCGAAAACGCCGCGCAGTCTGGCCGCTTCCTCGGGCATTTTTCTCGGGTCGGACTGGCACTTCGACCTCGTTCGGCCCGGCGCCGCGCTCTATGGCGTCAATCCGACACCCGGTAAGCCCAACCCCGTGAAATCGGTCATCCGTCTGCAGGCGCGCGTCATCCAGACCCGTTCAATTCCGGAAGGACAGGCCGTTGGTTATGGCGGCGGTTTCATCGCTGCCCGTCCGAGCCGTATCGCACTGCTTGGCATCGGGTATGGCGACGGTTTTCTGAGAAGTATTTCCGGGCAGGGCACCGCCATTCTGCCGTCACAACCCGCTATTCCCCTGCCGGTTATCGGGCGGGTCTCGATGGATTCGCTGGCCGTCGATGTCACTGATCTTCCTGAGGGCAGCGTCCGTGCGGGCGATCTGGTCGATTTGATCGGGCCGCATAACTCTCTGGATGCCGCCGCGACTGCTGCCGGGACCATCGGTTACGAATTTTTGACCGACCTCGGCAGACGTTACCATCGAACCTATGCGAGAAATGAATAATTTCCATAGCGATAATGAAGAAGCGAAAACTGACGGTTTTCAGACCGTGAAGTAGGTCCGCTTTACCTGTGTATGTGAATTTACAACGTTTTCATTTATGTAAATATGTGCCGTAAAAGCTGCAGTTTTCCGGGAACTCTGTGGTCTGGATAATATTTTACTTGTCCGTCTGGCGGGAAAGCGGTCAGTATTGGTGCAGTGACTGGTTTCGGCGCTGAATTCAAACTCTCTCACCAAAAAGAAGAAGACTGCTCCATGTTGTCCACGCCCCGTTTGACCCCTGAATCTTACAAGCGTTTGGTTGAAACGGCCCGAAACGATCCGGAAGCTTTCTGGCTCAGGGAAAGCCGGCGTCTGGAGTGGTCCGCCGTGCCGACCGCATCGGTCGATGCGGGCTCCGGCTGGTTTGCCGATGGAAAGCTCAATGCGAGCGTGAACTGCCTCGATCGCCATCTGGCGATGCGTGGTGATCAGACGGCGGTCATCTGGCAGGGGGAGGAGGACACCAATGTCCTGCGTCTGACCTATCGGGACCTGCATGACCGCGTCTGTGCTCTGGCCAATGTTCTGCGGGACAGCGGCGTAAAGCGCGGCGATCGCGTGGCGATCCATCTGCCCGCCGTGGCCGAAGGCATCGTCGCCATGCAGGCCTGCGCCCGGATCGGCGCGATGCATATGGTCCTGTTCGGTGGTTTTTCCGCGGAGGCCATTGCTGACCGTCTGGCTGACAGCGGCGCGGTTGTCGTGATCACGGCCAATGTCGGGCGGCGCGGCGCGAAACGGATTCCGTTCAAGACCACGATGGACGCGGCCATCGCCCTGCGTGGCGAGACTTCAACGGTCCGCCGCGTGCTGGTGGTCGAGGTGACGGATGACGCAGTGCCCCTGACAGAGGGGCGTGACGCGCTGCTGACACCTCTGCTGGAAGCGGCTGCGACGACATGCGAGCCGGAAGCGATGAATGCGACCGATCCGCTGTTCCTGCTCTACACGTCCGGCAGCACCGGCAAGCCGAAAGGCATCGTTCACGGCACCGGTGGCTATCTCACATGGGCGTCCTACACCCATGAACTGATCTTCGATCATCAGCAGGGGGACGTGTTCTGGTGCACAGCCGATATCGGCTGGATTACGGGCCATACCTATCTGGCCTACGGTCCCCTCGCCAATGGTGCGACGCTGCTGCTGTTTGAGGGCATGCCGTCTCACCCGACACCCGGCCGCTGGTGGGATGTCATCCAGAAGCACGGGGTCACGACGTTCTACACGTCGCCCACCGCCATCCGCGCGCTGATGAGCGAAGGCAACGAGATTCCTGCGGCCTATGACCTGTCGAGCCTCCGGGTGCTGGGGTCGGTCGGTGAGCCCATCAATCACGAGGCATGGACGTGGTTTCATGATGTGATCGGCGCAGGGCGTTGTGCGCTGGTCGATACATGGTGGCAGACGGAAACCGGTGGCGCGATGATCTCGTTGGTGCCTTACGCCGTCGAACCACGTCCCGCGTCGGCCACTCTGCCGCTGCCGGGTGTCAATCCCGTACTGCTGGATGAGAAGGGAACGCCGCTCGACGGCGCTGTCGAAGGCATTCTGTGCATTGACGGCTCATGGCCGGGGCGCGCCCTGACCATCTGGAACGACGACGCCCTGTTCCAGACGACCTATCTCAAACCCTATCCCGGCCACTATTTCACGGGTGACGGCGCGCGCCGCGACGCGGATGGCTATTACTGGATCACGGGGCGCGTGGATGACGTGATCAACGTGTCCGGTCACCGCATCGGCTCAGCGGAAATCGAGGACGCCATATCGGAAGTTCACGATATTTCCGAGAGTTCCGCCGTGGGTATTCCTCATGACATCAAGGGGCAGGGTCTTGTGGTCTATATCGTGCCGCATGAGGGGCTGAACGAAGAGCAGATGGCTGGCCTGAAGGATCAGGTCGTCAGGATCATCGCCAGCAAGGTGGGGCGTTATGCCGTGCCTGAGGCAGTCTATGTCGTGCCGGATCTGCCGAAGACACGGTCAGGCAAGAATGTCCGCAGGCTCATGCGCAAGATCGCCTGTGGGGACACGGAGGGATTTGGCGATCTGTCCACGCTGGCCAACCCGGGAATTGTCAACGATCTGATCAGGATCGTCGGCAAAGCGTGATTTGATGAAGGGCAGGCTTATGTCCTTCATTTCTGACGCCAGCGGTTCTGAGGATTGATGCCTATGCGGGCGCTGCCTCGCGCCCGCGAGGGATAACGGGGCTCCTTGACCCCAGCCGTTTGATATAAATGGCTTCCAGAGGCACGCCTTTGGACGGGATTCGGGGTGGAGTGCCAAACTGTCTCCCCGGACAATGGGCGCTCCATAAGACCGCTGGCATGAGATGTTCACAGCAAACGTGATCAGATGAGCCGTGTCCTTTTATGGGGCACGGCGTAAAACCCCTCAAACTGTCGCTTATTTGGCAGCCGCTTCCTCAGCGACCTTCCTGCGGAAAACATCCACCGAGATGGCGGCGGCTTCCAGAATATGCTCCCGGGTCAGACGGGCGCACAGTTCCGGATCGCGGGCGCGGCAGGCCTCCAGTATGGCTTTGTGTTCACGATCGGTAATGGCCTTGCGTCCCTCGATCACCAGATGCCCGCGGATGTAACGATCCAGCTTGAAGTGCAGATCCTCGATCATTTCCAGCAGGCGAGGCTGTTTGGCGGCGGCATAGATGGCGTTGTGGAACGCCCTGTTCAGACTGCCCGAATGGGCCACCCCATCCTGCACAAACGCTTCGTAGGCGTCCTCGACATGGGCGAGATCGACCCGCGTCATGTTCCGCACGCCCTCTATGGCGGCCTGTTCTTCCAGCAGGGCGCGGATGCGGGAATATTCGAGAATGTCCCCCTCATCGAGACCAATGACCACCGCGCCGCGATTGGGCAGGCAGGTGACGAACCCTTCTGCCTCCAGCCGCTTCAGGGCTTCCCGGACAGGGATGATGCTGACGCCAAAGCCATTGGCGAGTTCGGACTGGGGAAGAGCCTGTCCAGTCTGGATGATATCCGCGAGGATGGCGTTTCGCAGGGCGATGCAGATCGTTTCCGCTGCGGTGCCATGCGCGATGGTTTCCACACTGGCAAAAAGTCGGGTCGGCAGCATTTCGGCGGCATTCCGGTCAGAGGAAGGTCTGTGAAGAAGAGTGTATCATACCACAATCGTAATGTTTGGTCAGGCCTCAATCCGGATGGGAGGATCGATCGCAGGAGAGGGGCCGTCAGAGCGGGTATCGGTCATATAATATAATATATTGCAGTAATTATATTTCTATGACATGGGAGAAATTATCATTGTGATACCGCAACCAGATAGGTCAGCATCGCATCAGGGCTGACACTCTGGCCGGCCTTTTGGAATGTCGGTCCCATGCCAGCAACGCGCTCTCCCGATTCAGTCTCCGCCTCTGACTTTTCCTCCCTGCCGCCGTTGAGAAAGGCCATCATCAACGCCTTTCGGCAGCCTGAGAGCGCGTGTATCGAGGCTCTGACACCCGCTGCGACCCTCTCGGACGAGCAGAACGCCGCCGCGACCGGCATCGCGTCCCGTCTGACGGAGACCCTGCGCGCCCGCCGGAATCCGGGACTCGTTGAAACGCTGGTGCAGGAATTCTCCCTGTCCACGGTGGAAGGCGTGGCGCTGATGTGTCTCGCCGAGGCGCTGCTGCGGATTCCGGATACGGCGACACGCGATGCGCTGATTCAGGACAAGATCGGGGAGAGTGACTGGCTCTCGCATGTCGCGCGTGGCAAGCCGATGTTCGCCAATGCAGCGGCATGGGGGCTGGCGCTGACCGGACGGCTGATGGGCGAGCATGACGAGAAGCGCCTGTCCGGTGCGCTCATGAGCTTTGTCGAACGCAGCTCCATGCCGGTGGTCCGCAGGGCCGTCGATGCGGCCATGCGTCTGATGGGCGAGCAGTTTGTGCTCGGACAGACCATCGAACAGGCCCGCAGGAACAGCCGGAAGCTGGAAGAGCTGGGTTTCAGCTATTCCTACGACATGCTGGGAGAAGCGGCTTTTACCGCCGCCGATGCCGAACGTTACCGGCAGGATTACATCAAGGCGATCGACGTGATCGGGAGCAGCGCCAGTGGCGCGAATGTTTACGAACGGCCCGGTATCTCCATCAAGCTGTCGGCGCTGCATCCCCGCTATTCCCGCGCCCAGCGCGATCGGGTGATGAACGAGCTGTTGCCGATCGTACAGGATCTCGTGCTGCGGGCGCGGCGCTATGACATCGGGATCAATATCGACGCCGAGGAAACGGAGCGTCTCGACCTCTCGCTCGATATTCTGGAAGCGCTGTGCGCCACGCCGGGGCTGGAAGGCTGGAACGGCATCGGCTTTGTGGTGCAGGCATATGGAAAGCGTGCGCCCTTCGCGCTGGATTTCATCATTGACCTTGCGCGCCGGACGAAGCATCGCATCATGGTGCGTCTGGTCAAAGGCGCTTACTGGGACAGCGAGATCAAGAAGGCGCAGGTTGAGGGGCTGAGTGACTTTCCGGTCTATACCCGCAAGTGCCACACCGACATCAGTTACATTGCCTGCGCCCGCAAGCTGCTCGACGCACGGGATGCGATCTTTCCCCAGTTCGCCTCGCACAACGCCCGTACGATGGCGACCATCTACACGCTGGCAGGCCCGGACTTCCATGTCGGGTCCTACGAGTTTCAATGCCTGCACGGTATGGGCGAGCCGCTCTACCGTCAGGTGGTCGGCGCGGACAGGCTGAATCGTCCGGCCCGTATCTATGCGCCCGTCGGCACGCACAAGACGCTGCTGGCCTATCTCGTGCGTCGTCTGCTGGAAAATGGCGCGAATTCGTCGTTCGTGAACCAGATTGGCGACAGCGCCATTCCGGTGGCGCGACTGGTTGAAGACCCGCTGGACGTTGCACGACGTTATACACCGTATGGCGCGCCACATTCGGAAATTCGTAGGCCGCAGGACATGTTTGCGCCGGAACGCGCGAATTCGGCTGGTGTTGATCTGGCGGATGATCGCGTTCTGTCCGAACTGGATGCGGGTATCCGCAGTGCTCCCCGCACGCTGGAGGCTGGCCCGATTGTCTCAGGCAGGACGATCACCACTGGACCGAAGCAGGATGTGACCAATCCGGCTGACCGACGCGATGTTGTGGGAGCGGTCGTCTGGGCGACGCCGGAGGTGGTGACACAGGCTGTGGATGCCGCCGTGAACGGTCAGGCGGCATGGGCGGCAAAGAGTCCTGCCGACCGGGCTGCTGTTCTTGCAAAAGCCGCTGATATTCTGGAAGAACGTCATCCGGCGCTGATGGCTCTTCTCGGGCGTGAGGCGGGAAAATCCCTGCCGAACTCCGTGGCTGAAGTGCGCGAGGCTGTCGATTTCCTGCGTTACTATGGCGCGACCATCCAGCGTGATTTCAACAACGACACGCACAGGCCGCTGGGCGTGGTGACGTGTATCAGCCCGTGGAATTTCCCGCTGGCGATTTTCCTGGGACAGGTCTCGGCGGCCCTTGCGGCGGGCAATGCCGTGATTGCGAAACCGGCTGAAGAAACACCGCTGATTGCAGCCGAGGCCGTGAAGATCATGCACGAGGCAGGCGTACCTGTGGATGTGCTGCATCTGCTGCCGGGCGAGGGCGATGTTGGAGCCGCAGCCGTGGCCGATGAGCGCGTGATGGGCGTGATGTTCACCGGTTCGACGACGGTGGCCCAGCTTATCAACCGTCAGCTTGAGGGGCGTCGCACGGCCACAGGGCAGCCTGTTCCGTTTGTTGCTGAAACGGGCGGTCAGAATGCGATGATCGTTGATTCATCCGCGCTTGCGGAACAGGTGGTTGTCGATGTGCTGGCGTCCGCTTTCGACAGCGCTGGTCAGCGTTGTTCGGCGCTGCGTGTTCTCTGCGTGCAGGAAGACTGTGCCGACCATATCCTGACCATGCTGCGTGGGGCGATGGACGAGCTGCGGATTGGTAATCCGGCGGAACTGTCCTGTGATGTCGGGCCGGTCATCACGGAGGAAGCGGCGGCGGGAATCACGAAACATATCGAGATGTTCCGCAAGCGTAAAGCGCCGGTTACGTCCCTGAAACTGCCGGAGGAATGCGCGCATGGCAGTTTTGTTCCGCCAACCCTGATCGAGGTTCACAGTCTTCGTGAAATCGGTCCGGAAGTCTTCGGTCCTGTGCTGCATGTTGTGCGTTATCAGCGTGACCAGTTGGATGCGTTGCTGAATGATATCAATGGCACCGGGTATGGTCTGACATTTGGTCTGCACACACGTCTGGATTCCATGGTGAAACACGTGCTGTCACGGATTGATGCTGGCAATCTCTACGTTAATCGTAACACCATTGGCGCTGTCGTCGGTGTGCAGCCGTTCGGTGGGCGCGGACTGTCCGGGACGGGACCGAAAGCAGGCGGCCCGTTGATCCTGCGCCGTCTGCTGTCGGGCGTTCCGGCTGTCGAAAAGACGGCTGTCAGTCAGGTGACGCCGGAGAAGACGATGTGGACGGACTGGCTGTGTGGCCGTGGCGATGTGCGCGCCCAGAAAGTGTCGCATGACTGCGCCAATCAGTCGCTTCTTGGCGTAGAGCGTGTTCTGCCGGGTCCAGTCGGTGAACTGAACCTCTATCGCCTGACGCCGCGAGGGGCGGTGCTGTGCATTCCCGTCACGCAGGAAGGACTGTTTGACCAGATTTCTTTCGCCCTGTCAGGCGGAAACAGGGTGCTTGTTCTGGCGTCTGCCGATCTGACGGGATGGATCGAGACGCTGCCTTTCAGGCTGAAGCCAGCGATCCGTCTTGTGACAAGCGCGACCGCCGAACCCTGTGCGGTTCTGCTTGGAGAGGAAGATAATGCGGTCTTCCGGCAGGCGCGCAAGGAACTGGCGGAGAGCAATGGGCCGATTGTCCCGGCCTATCTGACTGGAGTGTCCCTGCCGCACTCTGAAAATGTGCTGGAGGAGCAGTCCCGCAGCACCAACACGACGGCGGCAGGTGGAAACGCCAGTCTGATGACGCTGGGGTGAAAACTTTTTCACAAAAAATCATTAAATTGTAAGAAAGTTTTTGGTGAAGTTTTTTTCAAAGAAGCTTCAGAAACGCCATCTTTTTGGAAAAAGGCGGCATCCAGAAACTTTGATAGTTAATAAGATGATTCGGACAGGTGCCTCAAAAGCGAAAAACCGGAAGCGCAGCCTTTCCGGTTTTTCGCTGGTCGTGAACCCGGGGCGGGATATGGTGCGAGACTGAAAACGTCGGATGGACCAGAGCCCCGTCGGGTCGTCTGGGTCCGACTTGCTGACAGGTGATCGCGATGACCAAGGTTCTCGTTCTGTATTATTCCTCTTATGGCCATATCGAGACGATGGCGCACGCCGTGGCGGAAGGTGTGCGCGCTGCTGGAGCGCAGGTCGATGTGAAGCGGGTGGCCGAACTGCTGCCGGAAGATGTCGCGAAAAGCAGCCATTTCAAGCTGGAACAGTCCGCGCCTGTAGCGACCCCGGCCGAGCTGGTCGAATATGACGCCATCATCGTCGGCGCTCCGACGCGTTTCGGTCGTCTTCCTTCCCAGATGGCGAATTTCTGGGACCAGACCGGTGGACTGTGGGCGAAAGGCGCGCTGCTCGGCAAGGTTGGCGCGGCGTTTACGTCGACGGCCAGCCAGCATGGTGGTCAGGAAACCACACTCTATTCCATCCTCACAAACCTGATCCACCACGGCATGGTGATCACCGGCCTGCCTTACAGCTTTCAGGGTCAGTTGACGCTGGATGAAGTGGCGGGCGGCTCGCCTTACGGCGCCACCACCATCGCCGCGGGGGACGGTTCGCGTCAGCCGAGCGCTGTCGAACTGGATGGCGCGAAATATCTGGGCGGTCATGTCGCCGGTATTGCGTCCAAACTGCTCGGCTGAGGACTGCACGGCTATATAACCGGACGGGGCATGAACGATCATGCCCCGTCTGTCAGTCAGAGGCTTTGCTCTCCTGTGCCCATGGCATGGTGGTGAAAGCCTGCATCAGATAATCCATGACCGTGGTGACACGCAGTGGACGACGCGTGCTCGGCGGCGTGATCAGGTAGATGCCGATCGCGGGCAGCCCCCAGTCCGGCAGAAGCGAGATGAAACGGCCATCCCGTAATCCCCGCCAGACCATGAATTCAGGAAAAAACCCGTAGCCGAGACCGGCTTCCAGAGAAGGGAGAAACGCCTCCGCATTGTTGGCGCGTATCAGGGCCTGCTGGGAGAGCGCGAAAACATCACCGTCCTGATGGATGAGTTTCATGCTGCCGGGCGTATTCGTGTTGGTGTAGACAAAGCCTTTAAGCTTTGAGAGTTCTTCCGGATGCGTGATGGGTCCGACCTGACCGCACCATGCCGGAGTGGCGACGAGCATCAGCCGCACCGAGCAGAGTTTTCTGACTTTCAGAGTTGAATCCGCAAGGGATGTGATGCGGATCGCCATGTCGAACCCGTCCGCGACGACATCTGTCAGCGCGTCGCTGAAGTGGATGTCGAGTTCAAGATCCGGGTGACGCTCCAGCAGGGCAGGCAGCATGGGAGAGAGGTGATCGACCCCGAAGGTCATCGGGGCCGCAATCCGGACTACGCCGGAGGGAATCCGCGTGCTGTCACGGGCTTCGCTCTCCGCGGCTTCGGCGTCGGCCAGCATGCGCCGGGCATGAAGCAGCGTATCGCGCCCGGTCTCGGTCAGTGAAAGCTGGCGGGACGTGCGGTTGAACAGCGCAATACCGAGATGCGCTTCCAGTCGGCTGACGGCCTTGGAGACGGTGGGGGTGGAAAGCTGGATGGCCTCAGCGGCTCTGGCGAACGAACCATGCTCGGCAACCTTGACGAAAATGGCCCAGGCTTCGAAGTCCGGCAGGCGCATGGCTGTTCGCATCCTTGTTTGTGGCCATCACAGAGAGGTGTCCGTGATGGCACTCATGGGAAGATGCGTCCAGCGACCAGCCGGGCGATCCACTCTGTCAGGTCGGTCCCCATGCAGTGGAAAACAGGCCGGTCGGGGGCTGTATGCCGGTTATGGCGTCGGGAGTTTCAGGAAATTGATGACTGCTGCCGAGAACAGCTCAGGATTCTGTAGAAAGGCGAAATGGCTTACATTCGGCAGGATCAGCAGCCCGGCCTGAGGGATCACATGCGCGATGTGCTGGATGTGGGGAAGATGGATCATCTCGTCATGATCGCCGTCCACGATCCACATCGGCGTGGTGATGGCGGCGACCTGCGCGTCGCTCCAGTTTGGCTGATCCGACCACATATGCTCAATGCTGGACTCGAATTTTCCAAACCGTCCCGGCGAGGGGGAAAGGTGACGATATTCCTGTTTCGTGCGGGCGATGAACGCCTGCACTGTCGGCGTGCTCTCCGCCGAGGTGTCCACGCCATCCGTCGTGATGTTGGGCGCGAAGGAGAAGACGCGGGTGATGTGGTCGGGGTGACGCAGCGCCAGATCGATGCCCTGTATCCCGCCGTCACTCCAGCCAACAACCGCCGCCCGCCCGATCTTCAGGTGTGTGAGCACGGCTACGGCGTCGTCCGCCATGCGGTCATAGCCGATGGGCGTCCTGCCGAGCGAGCTGCGTCCGTGTCCACGGGAGTCCACGACGATCACCTGATAATGCGCCGCCAGCAGGGCGCGGGCCAGTCCACTCATATAATCCGAGTTTGCAAGGCCGCCATGCAGCAGCAGAACCGGCTCACCGTCTCCGGCCTGTGCGTAATAGATTTTCGCACCATCATCCGTTCTGACATATCCGCTCTGGACCGGCAGGCCATTGGCGTCAGCGGATAGGGGGGAAGGCGTCGGAGGCAGGGTTTTCCACAAGGGCGTACCTGAGGGCACATCTGGAGCGGCGACAGTCTGGGCGCAGGCGCCAGAAGAAAGGGTGAGCAGCACGGTTCCTGTCGCAAGCAGGTTGCGCATGGACGTGCGGACGGTCTGAAGGAACATGGCGTTTCCTGTCTGGTTGCGTGATGGAACAGGTAACGCATCACAGATGTTTCCGTCTGACAACGGTCCCTTCGGCATGTCGGCAAACAGACATTTCAGGGGGAAACCACGATAGTTGAGTCATCGTGAAGTGACGCTTCATGAAAAGTTTCTTGCTTTTTCCGTATACAGGCCCACATAGTTGCAGACGTTCTCAGGGCGGGGTGCAATTCCCCACCGGCGGTAATCGCTTCCGAAAGGAAGCGGAAGCCCGCGAGCGCCTGCCTCTCACGGGGCAGGGTCAGCAGATCCGGTGTAATTCCGGAGCCGACGGTATAGTCCGGATGAAAGAGAACAGCGGAGCAGAACAGACGCCCTTGGTGTGTCCTGTGACTGCGGCCGTTCGTCCGCCCTGATTCGACGTGTGTGCTGTGTCGTAGTGGCGGACGAGGTGAATGACCGACCGTTCTGTATTCCATCAGGTGGGAAAAGCGTTTCAGACCGCGCTGGCGGAGGCGCGCCGTTTTGTCGGCGCGACTGCCCCCAATCCGCCGGTCGGCTGCGCCCTGCTTGACGCGGAGGGGACCATCCTCGCCGTGGCCGCCCATCATAGGGCCGGAGCGCCGCACGCCGAAGCCAACGCTCTGCGGGTCTGCGCTGAACGCGGCCTGACTGACCGCATTGCCACAGCCCTTGTCACTCTGGAGCCCTGCAATCACACGGGCCGGACGCCGCCCTGCTCGGAAGGTCTGCTTGCGACACCGGTCAAAACCGTCTGGATCGCCTGCGCTGATCCCAACCCGAAAGTGGCTGGTGGCGGCGCAGCAAGACTGGAAGCGGACGGTCGTGAAGTGCGCTGGCTTGAGCGTGAACAGCACCATATTCCTGATGGCCGGATTCTGGTCGCCCAGTGCCGGGGGCTGATCGCTCCCTTCATTCGCTGGAGTGTGGACCAGCGTGCGTGGCTGACAGTGAAACAGGCCGTCAATATTGACGGGCTGATGGTGCCGCCCACGGGCAGGACCACCTTCACCTCCAATGCCGCCCTGAATCTTGCTCACCGTCTGCGTCGTGCGACAGATGCCGTTGTCACGGCTGGTGGAACCGTTCGCGCTGATCTGCCGGGGCTGGATGTAAGGCGTGTTGACGATCACATGGGCCGTAAGCCCCGCATGCTGGTTGTCTGCTCCCGCACTCAGGACGTGCCGCGGAACTGGCTGACCATGGCCGAGCGGCGTTTCGACGTGATCTTTGCTGATTCCGTCGAGGATGTTCCCCGGCGT
The DNA here is from genome assembly GCF_022483985.1 of Acetobacter sp. Taxonomy (NCBI): domain Bacteria; kingdom Pseudomonadati; phylum Pseudomonadota; class Alphaproteobacteria; order Acetobacterales; family Acetobacteraceae; genus Acetobacter; species Acetobacter sp. The sequence goes on from NZ_JAKVME010000002.1 coordinate 403,330, forward strand.
CTGGCGGAAGCCGGTGTGCTGTGGGCGCTGGTTGAGGCAGGCCCGACCCTGCTCGGTGAACTGCGGGCGCGAAGTCTGTGGGACGACTGGCTGCGTATTGCCGTACGTCCTGACGGCAACGAGGATTTTTCAGTTGAACGGCGTCATGGCGCAACACCTCTGGCGCTCTTTGACGAGCTTGCCGGGGCCGTGGTCGCTGGCCGTAGTGAATCTGTGTGAGAGGACGTATGTTTTCAGGAATCATTGAACATCTCGGGACAGTTGCGGCCGTGCAGCCGGGAGACGCGTCCTGCATCCTCGATATAGACACGGGGATGACCGATGTGATCCTCGGCGAGAGCATTGCCGTGAACGGGGTCTGTCTGACCGCGACGGAATTCGACGAGGCAGGGAGGGTCCGCTTTTTCGTCAGCGCCGAAAGCCTCGCCCGCACGGCGCTCGGACGGCTGACGGAAGGCTCCCGCGTCAATCTGGAACGCGCCGTCACACCGGCCACGCGCCTGTCAGGTCATATCGTGCAGGGGCATGTGGATGGCGTGGCGACATTCTGCACGGCGGATCTGGTGGGCGAGGCGCGGAAGCTTGTTTTCGCGGCGCCGGCGGCCCTGCGCCGTTACATGGTCGAGAAGGGATCGATCACGCTGGATGGCATCAGCCTGACGCTGAACGCCGTGAGCGAGCCGAAAGATGGGGAATTCACCGTCGAGGTGATGATCATTCCTCACACATGGGATCACACCACGCTCGGAGCGCTTTCATCGGGTGAGCCGGTGAATGTCGAGGTCGACGTGATTGCAAAATATGTGGAGAGCGTATGTCAGTATCGTTGAAAGACAGGATGCCTCTCTCGCTGTTGCGGGCGGTCGAGGCGATCCGCGAAGGCCGCATGGTCATCATGGTCGATGACGAGGATCGTGAGAACGAGGGTGATCTCGTGATGGCCGCCGAGTTCATGACGCCTGCGGCGATGAACTTCATGGTGACGCACGGACGCGGCCTTGTCTGTCTGCCGCTCACGTCGGAGCGTGTCGAGCAGCTTGCCCTGCCGATGATGGTGAAGGTCAACAATGCTCCGCGCAGCACCGCTTTCACGGTGTCCATCGAGGCGCATGAAGGCGTGACGACCGGCATTTCCGCGCATGATCGTGCCCGCACCATTCTGGCGGCTGTCGCACCGGATGCGAAACCCGCTGATCTGGTCTCGCCCGGTCATATCTTCCCGCTGCGAGCAGCGCCGGGCGGCGTGCTGGAACGCGACGGTCACACGGAAGGATCCATCGATATCGCACGTCTGGCCGGATGTGCGCCTGCCGCTGTGATCTGCGAAATCCTGAGTGAAGACGGCACGATGGCGCGGCGTCCGGAACTGGAAGTGTTCGGACGCAGGCACGACCTGCCGATCGTCTCCATCGCCGAACTGACGGCATGGGTGCGCCAGCATGGCACGACGCCGATCTCGGAAGAAACCGTCACGGTTGATCCTGTGACCAGTTCCGTCGTGGCCGAACTGGCCGAGGCTCATCTGCCGAGCATCTATGGCGGTGAGGACCTGATGATCCACGCTTTCCGTGATGCGGAAGGCGTCGAGCATGTGGCGCTGGTGAAAGGCAACCCGGCCGCGAAGGGCGCTGTGCCGCTCGTGCGGATGCACTCCGAATGTGTGACGGGGGATGCGCTGGGGTCGATGCGGTGCGACTGTGGCAACCAGTTGCAGAAGGCGCTGCGCGAAATCGGACAGGCGGAGAGTGGCGTGCTGCTGTATGTCCGTGGTCACGAGGGACGAGGCATCGGTCTTGGCAACAAGATCCGTGCCTATGCGCTTCAGGATCGCGGGTTGGATACGATCGACGCCAACCACGAACTTGGCTTTGATACCGACCAGCGTGACTGGTCCGCCGCCGCCGCCGTTCTGCGCGATCTGGGCGTGACGGTGCTGGACCTGCTGACCAACAATCCGGCCAAGGTGAAGGCGCTGGAGGAACGCGGCTTCACCGTTCGCAAACGTGTCGGGCTGGAAGTCGCGCCGAACCCGTTCAACCGCGCCTATCTCGACGCCAAGCGGAAACGGATGGGGCATACCCTGCTGGCTGAATCCGTTCCGACTCCTCTTTCCGTTCGCTGATTTTTACTGAAAAGGTTCTTTCCTGATATGAGCACACGTTCTCCTGAATCTATGCCTTCTCTTCATCTGACCCCGGCACCGCGTCTGGCGCTGGTCGTCAGCCGTTTCAATGAGGACGTGACAGGCGGTTTGCGGAACGGTTCCATCGAGTGGCTGGGTGAACACGGCATTTCCGTCGCGGACGAGGATGTGTTCCTCGCGCCGGGCGCATTCGAACTGCCGCTTCTGGCCCAGACGCTGGCGAAGACCGGTAAATATGAAGGCGTGATCTGCCTCGGTTGTGTCATCAAGGGTGATACGGCGCATTTCGAGTTCATCAGCCTTGGTGCGACGATTGGCATCCAGCAGGCATCACTGACGACGGAAACACCGATCGCGTTCGGTATTCTCACGACCTATACCGATGTTCAGGCCGTGTCCCGTTCGCGTGCGGATGAGCATAACAAGGGCCGTGAAGCCGCTGCGGCCTGTGTTGAATCGATTGCGCTGCTGCGTCGTATCAAAGGCTGAGGCAGGGAGCGGAGCATCATGACGGGCGACCCTGTTTTGAAAAACAGCTCTTTGCCAGTGCTGGTTTCATGTCTGGTCCTGTTTTTTGGCGTGATGCTTCAGCCCGATGTCGCGAAGGCGCAGAGCCGCTATAATGGACGAGCTTCCTCGACAGCCAGCCGCATCGAAGGCTACCGTCAGAGCGGCACATCAAGGACATTGTCCAGAGTTGGTGCGGTTCCGGCCGCGCCTTCCGATGCTTTGGAAAAGAGCAGTACACGCTCCTCTCGCCCGGAACGGATTGGTGGCCCCTATCGTTCAGTGCTGACGCCGCGCACTGCGCCGACCGCGCCCACTCTGCCGCATATCGCAAAGGCTGTTGAGCCGCAGTCCTATAAAAGCGAGCACGTTCCGACCTCGACCGCAAAGCGGTAAGCTGAGAGTTGTAACAACGCTCTTTCCGTCTGATCCTGTTTCTGGAAGAGATTTTCTTGGCGTGGTTCCGAATCTCGTCAGGGGCTCGTCTGTGAAAACAGTTTGATCAACGGATCGGGATCAGGGGGCGTGGCCCCTTACAGGTGCGGGCAGAGCTGGCATAAGCGTCACTTCACAGCGCTGTTGGTTTTGCGTGGAGTTCGCGGGACGTTTCCTGTTCCTGTGAAACCATTCAGGAATCACTTCAAAGCGTCAGTGTCGGAAAGAAACGAGACTCGAAACTCTTTTGGTGCCCAGACATTGTTGCGAAACCGGCTCCTTACAGCAGAAAGAGACCATTTTCACATATCTGCCGGAAGGGCGCTCCAAGCATGGCGGCGCGCTGTGCGTAACGCGCCTGAAGCGTTGCGATGATTTCCCCTTCCCTTATCAGGGGGGCGGCCATGATCACGTCCGCGGAAGACGGCAGGGAGCCGACGTGCTGGTCGTAATTGTCGAAACCACGGCGTGACGCATCGTCATCGGTCAGGGATTCCGTCGCCACACCTTCAGCAAAAATGATGTTCTGGACGCCGATGTCGAGATGGTAATACTCCATCGCGGAACCGCTCTGTTCGATAAAAATGGTGCGGTCGTTGACGAGGGCCGCCGCCGGAACAAGCAGTTCGTCAATATAGAGCATATGCAGTTGTGAAACACGTAGATCCCGACAGGGGAGACCATGCCCCAGCGCATCAGCCCTGATGACCAGAGGTCGCAGGGCTGCGCCAAGAACCATTTGCCTGCGGCTGTATCGTCTGACGGCTTTCCAGCGTAACGTGACCATACGGCCATCAAGAGTAAGAATTCCTGTTCCTTCAAGGATATTTTCGATCAGCATCGGTCCGAATTCTGTGTCGATCCGGGTGCCCCGACAGAAACAGGCCACAGGCGCGAGTGTTATGAGGATATCGTTGCTGTTGGCGTAAAGCGGGTCCGTATCGGCCCGTGACAGGACGAAATCCCGGGTGAGATAGACATCGTCGGCCGCAGACAGATTGATCGTGATGATTCTGCCATCATCGTCAATGGTCAGAATATTGTCGGCGAAACTGACTGTGTCCGTGTCCGACCATGATGTGTTCAGCAGTTCAATGGAGCCGCCGGATGTCAGATACGTATCGCTGCTGGTTGCGGCGCTGTCGATCTGGAAAAGAGCGCCGCTGCTGATTGTCGTGTCATCAACCGTGGCGCCCGCCACACCCAGCAGGATTGCGCCTGACTCAAGGATCGTGCCCTGTCCGGTGCCGCCGGAACTGACCGTAAGACGCGTGCCGGACTGAAGCGTCACGGCGGAAACCGTGCCGCCGGAGGTGGCGCTCGTCTGTGCGGTTCCGGTGAGGATGGCGCTTTCAAATGTGCCGCCGCTCTGCGCCGTTATCGCTCCGGCGTCGTAGCTGGAGCCGCTGAGAACAGCCCCATCGGACAGGGTGATCTGGCCCGCTGTGTCCAGTGTCACGGACCGGACGGAGGCATGCGCTCCACTGAGAGACAGCGTACCGTTTTCGACCGCGATCGTGTCGGCCTGCGCATTATCGAGAACGGTGAGGGTGCCGCCGCCCGCGATAGTGGCGTCAGAGACGCTGCCGCCGGACGAGACGATTTCCTGTGCGGTCGCGCCGCTGATCGTATCCGATACTGTGGAGCCGGAGATAAAGGCGATACTGTGGTCTTCGATCAGCGTGGCGCTGGCGATGCCGCCGTCTGCCACGACGAGTGTGGAGGGAGAGGACGCATCGCTCGCCAGCGTGACGTGGATGGCGGAGCCGCCGGAACTGATGGTCAGGAGGCCGCCGCTGACCGTGCCGCCGCTTTCGAGGCTTCCGGAAAAGACGGTTTCCTGTCCACCGGATTCTACAACTGTGTTGCTGCCGATGCCGCCGGACGAGACGGTCATCACACCACCGGAGGAGACGACCGCATTCTCGCTGATGGAGGGATCACCGACTGCGAGCAGCCCACCGGAGAGAATCTCGGTCTGCCTGGCGTAACCGTCGTCATCGATTTCCATCGTGCCGCCTGAAAGCGTGACGCTGGAAACCTGTCCGCCATAAATATGGATATCACCATTGTCAGTGACCGTCGCGGCGCTGAGAACACCTCCTCCCGAGACGAGGAGTTGTCCGCCTGACACCGTCAGATCGTAGCCTGAGCCGGTCGAGACGATGGTGGTAACGGTGTTGGAGGATAGCCGGGTCGCGCTGAGAACCGCCTGATCCGTCACACTGATGAGCGTGCCGTCTGTCAGTGTCAGATTCTGGGCTATTGCGCCGGATGTCAGGGTGAGGGTGGCGTTGTCCGATAGCGAGCCGCCCGAAAGGATCGCTGCGCCAGTGAGTGTGATGGCGCCGCTCCGGGCGGTGATGCTGTCGATTTCGGCGCCATTTTCCACGGTGATCGCACCGTTGACGGTGTTCAGTCCTGAAACAGCGGCACTGTCCGTCGCCTCCAGCGTGCCGCCGTCGAGCAGACTGATCTGCCGACCCAGCGCACCTGCGCCGCTGAGCAGAAGAGCGCCGCTGATCGTGCCGCCGCTTTCGAGACCACCTGCGGAAACGGTTTCCTGCCCTCCGGCTTCGACCAGCGTGTTGCTGCCGCTACCGCCCGAGGAGAGGGTCATCACGCCACCGGACAGGACGGTGGTGTTTTCGCTGAGGGAGGAACTGCCAACCGTGAGCAGGCCGCCCGACAGAAGCTGTGTGTCGGTGGCGGAGCCGGTACTGTCGATACTCATCAAGCCGCGGACAGTCGCTCCGCTGGCTACGGCGTTTTCCGTGACCTGAAGCTGCCCACCGGATTCAACAGTCGCGGAAAGAACGGAGACATCGGCATCCTGAGCGGAGAGCAGACCGCCCGAGAGAATGGTGGCATCGTAGGACGTTGCGCCACCGCCGGTCGAACTCAGGAGATGTGCTGTGCCGTCGCTTCCGATCGTGGTGCTGTGGATCGAGCCGCTGTTATAGACTTCGATATGGCTCTGCGAGAGGACGACGCCCGAAGCCGTTCCGCCATTGATATAGGCTCCGTGATCATAAACACCGTTTGTGCTGCCTTGGGAATTGACAGTCAGATTATCGACCGTGCCTTTGACAATGATGCTCGCGTCATTGAGCGTGACGCCGGAGGCGGTGGCGTCCGCATTCACCACCATGCCATCGTTGAACACGGTCGTATCGTAGGCAGCTCCGCCCGAACTGACCAACATGAGGTTGCGGCCTGCGCCAGCGTCCGACGGGCCGCTGAGGATCGTACCGCTGACCACACCGTCAGAGGAAACCGTAACAAGGGCGCTATCCTGAATGGTGGTGGCGACGGCCGAGCCGGCAATCGTCACGGTGGCCGACCCTTTGACGGTGACGCCGGATGTAAAGCCGCCGTTTTGCACGAACAGTGACAGGGTCGGCGTGCTGGCCTCCACGCTGACGCTGACGGCGGACCCACCGGCGCTGATGGTCAGGGTGCCGTCGCTGACCGTGCCACCGCTTTCAAGGCCACCGGAGGAAACGGTTTCCCGTCCGCCGGAACTGACCTCCGTGCCGCTGCCCACGCCGCCGCTGGAAAGCGCCATTCTGCCGCCGGACGAGATGATCGTATTCTCACTGAAAGATGAAGCAAGAATCGTAAGCAGGCCGCCCGACAGAATCTGTGTGTCGCTGGCGGACCCGGTGCCGCTGACGTTCATGGTGCCGATGAGCGTCGTGCCGCTGGCGACGGCATGATCGTTGATCTGAAGCCTGCCGCCGGTTTCTACGGTCGCGGAGATGACGCTGGCGTCGGCGTTGAACGCGGAAAGCCGTCCGCCCGAAAGGATGTCGGCCGCATACGATGCCCCGCCGCCTCCGGTCGAACTCAGGACATATTCCACGCTGCCGCTTGCGATCGTGTCGTTATAAATCGAGCCGTTGTTATAGACTTCGATGTGGCTCTGTGAGCCGACAACGCCGGAAACCGTTCCGCCGTCGATGAACACGCCGTAAGGCAGGATAGCCGGATTCTGATAATTGACCGTCAGGTTTTCAAGGGTGCCCTTGACGGTCATGCCCGCGTCATTGAGCGTGACGCCCGAGGCCTGAGCGCCTGAATCGATGACAATGGTGCCGTGCGTGACGGTAGTGTTGTAGGCCGCGCCTCCGCCATAGACCCAGAAACCGTTGCTGACGCTCTCGGAACTATCAGGACCGATAACCGTCGTATCCCGGGCCACTCCTCCCGAGGAGACAATGATCTGGCCGCCATCGTAGATGGTCGTGGCGATGGCTGAACCTGAAATCACTGCCGAGGCGGACTGTTGCACGACAGTACCGGAGACGACGCCTCCGCTTTCCACACGCAGCGCTGGAGCGGCTGTTCCGGTCGCCAGCGTGACGCTGACTGCCGACCCGCCGGAACTGACGGTCAGCAGACCACCGCTGACCGTGCCGCCACTTTCGAGGCTGCCGGATGAAATGGTTTCCTGCCCCCCGGTTTCTACCAGCGTATTGCTGCCAGTTCCCCCGGAGGAGAGAATCATGACGCCGCCGGAAGAGACGATTGCGTTCTCGCTGAGGGAAGGATCGCCGACCGTGAGCAGACCACCAGACAGAACGACTGTGCTGGTCGCGGACCCGTTGCTGTCCACGTGCATCGTGCCGCTGACGACCGTGCCGCTCGCGACGGCGTCCTGAGTGACCTGAAGCAGTCCGCCTGCTTCGACTTTTGCCGACATGACCGTCACATCGTCGTTGTAGGCGGAAAGCAGCCCTCCCGAGAGGATGTCAGTATTGTATGATGTCGCGCCTCCTCCGTTGGAAAGAAGCAACTCGACACTGTTGCTTCCAACAGTGTCGTCGTAGATCGAACCGTTTCCGTAAACGGCGATGCCGCCAGCGCTGAGTGTCGATATACCCGACACGGTTCCGCCAACGACCAGCACGGCGTAATAGTTGTTGCCGCTGGGATTGATCGTCAGACCGTCAACTGTCCCGTTGATGGTCATGCCGGCCTGATTCAGCGTCACATCCGAGGCGTAGGCGCCCGAGCCGACGGTTATCTTGTCGTGGAATACGGTCGTATTGTAGGCCGATCCTCCGGAGCCGACCGTGAGGACGGTGTTCTGCAACTGGGAATCAGCTGGACCGGAGACGTTCGTGCCGCTGATGATCCCTCCGGCGGAAACCACTGCGGAAGCGCGGTCGTAGAGAGTGGTTGCAAAAGCCGAACCGGAAGAGACAACCATCGTGCCGCCGGAAGAAACGACGGTGTTTTCGGCGGTGGAAGCGCTGCCAACCGTGAGTTGGCCACCGGATCGAACCTGCGTGCCGGTGGCGGAGCCGCTGGTGCTGACAGCCATCGTGCCGCTGACAATCGTGCTGCTTGCCTGAGCAGTCTGGGTTACCTGAAGCGATCCTCTGGCTTCCACGGTCGCGGAGATGACTCGGGCATCGCTCAGATAGGCGTAGAGTGTGCCTTTGATGTCGGCGTTGTACGATGTTGCGCCACCATTGTCGCCGATGACGAATTCCTTGCCGTCGCTCCCTATTGAATCATTATAAAGCTGGCCGCTGTTATAGACCTGAATGACGCCGCTTGTTGTGGTGACGCCTGACACCGTCCCGCCGTTGACATAGGCTCCATAGATGCTCCGGGAGGTGAGGGTCAGGTTATCAAGTCTTCCGTAAACGGTCAGACTTCCGTCATTGAGTGTGACGCCGGAGGCATAGGCGCCCGAATCAACGATCATGCCTTCATGAAACAGGGTCGTATTGTAGGCCGCGCCCCCGGCGCTGACCCAGAGGAGCGTGTCGTTCAGGCTTTGATCTGTGGGACCGACGATGTTTGTGCCGCTGATGACGCCGCCGGAGGAAATCACAACATGGCCGCCAGAGGAGATGGTGATGGCGGCAGCCGAGCCGGAAATGACAGCGATGGCGGATGCCGCCACGACTGCGCCGGACACAACGCCTCCGGCTTCCACGATCAGTGAATTGGCCAGAACGTCAGTTTCCAGCGTGACGCTGACTGCGGAGCCACCGGAACTGACGGTCAGCAGACCACCGCTGACCGTGCCGCCGCTTTCGAGGCTTCCGGACGAAACTGTTTCCTGTCCTCCGGATTCCACCAGCGTATTGCTGCCAATCCCTCCGGACGAGAGGGTCATTGTTCCGCCGGAAGAGATGACTGCGTTCTCACTGAAAGAAGCGGCACCGACCATGAGAAGCCCTCCCGAACGCAACTGTGTGCCGGTTGCGGAGCCATTGCGGTAGACGTTCATCGTGCCGTTGACGCCGCCGACGGACGCGTCGCTCGCTACGGCGCCGCTGATGATTTCCAGCAGGCCACCTGTTTCGACAGTTGCTGAAATGACCTGAACATTGTCGTAATAACCGGAGAGCTTTCCGCCGGACAGGATGTCGGCGTTATACGATGTCGCGGCCATCCCTCCGTCACCGACCACGGCTTCCGTGCCGCCGCTGCTGATGATGTCGTTGTAGATAGTGCCGTTGTCGTAGACGAGCGTGCGGACGAGGTTCGAGGTTGTGACGCCTGATGCCACGCCTCCGTTCGCAATGCGTACCCTGTAAGCCCCGTTCTGGGAATTGGCAGTCAGGTTATAAGCTATTCCCTGAACGACTATACCGGCATCATTGAGCGTGATTCCGGACGCGGAGCCTCCCGCGCTGATGACCATGACGTTGTGAAATAGGGTCGTATCGTTGGCAGAACCGCCCGAGCTGACGATCACGCTATAGTTCGTGCCGGGGCCACTCGTGGTGCCGCTGACAAAGGTTGTGGGACCGCTGACATAGGTGCCGCTGGCGATCCCTCCCGAGCCGATCCGGAGAGCGCCGTTGTCGTTGACAGTCGTGGAGATGGCCGAGCCGGAAATCACAGCGACGGCGGATGCCGCCACGATCGCGCCCGATACGACGCCACCGCTCTGCACGGATAACTGCGTTGTGGACGAAGCATCGGCGGACAGCGTGACGCTGACTGCGGAGCCGCCGGAATTGACAGTAAGCAGACCACCGCTGACCGTACCGCCGCTTTCGAGGCCGCCGGATAGAACAACTTCCGTGCCGCCGGACGAAACGACAGTCGCCGACCCGATGGTGCCGATGATGGCCGAGCCCCCGGCCATGATCTGTGTCGCCGTAGCGACGCCGCCATGCTGGGAGTCGATTCCGCCAGCCTGCGAAAGCACACCACCGGAGGAGATGATGGCGTTTTCGACAAAGCCGCCATTCTGCAGGACCAGCCCACCAGACTCGACAAGATCGTTTACAGCCGAAGTCTGTTTGTAGAGTGACGTGCCGACACCCATGACGCTCTGCACGCCGCCGCTTGAGATCGTCAGGCCGCTGACAGCGCCATACAGGGTCTGGTGCGCACCGTCTTTGACGACGCCACCGTATTCCGTGGCATGAACATCAATGTAGAGAGTCGCCAGATTGCCGGAAGCCGTGGGATTATAAACCGCGACTGCCGTTCCCGTCTGACCGGCATTGAGAAACCCGTTCTCCAGAACCTGCACATCGTAAGAGACGCCACCCTTCATGACCTCAAGGGCCTGTGTCGTCGCGGTGCTGCCACCGATGATGGTGCCGCTGTCGATAGCGCCACTTTCTATGAAAACGATTGTGCCGCCATTGATCAGCGTGCCGACAGCCGTTCCGCCGCTGGTGACATCCATGAACGCGGCAGCGCTGCCGCTCGACGTCGCGGCAGCCAGAATGGTCGCGCTGGCCAACCCGCCTGACAGGACGACGACGTCCCCTCCGCTGGAAATGGTGGTGGCGTGAACCGTCACGCCTGAACTGAGGGTCAGGACGGCGCCACTGGCGACCGTGACCTGATCCGCCATATAGCCGCCGCCGGGAGAAAGGAAGAGGGAACCTCCCTGTGAAATGACCGCGCTGGAAATGAAAGCGCCGGACGTCAGAACCTTTACGACGCCGCCACTGCTGATAATCACGCCAACGGCCAGAGAGTCGGTCTCCGCCAACTGAACCAGACCACCGAACCCGACGAGTGTGTTGGACGCTGTAAAACCGCTGTCCAGAAAAAGATAACCGTTGTTGAAATAGCCGCTGGTGTCGGAAGCGCCATAAACGGTCGTGTCGATGAAAGTCCCTGAACGACCGGCTGCGCCTGCAAGGCCGGTGGCCTCGGCGCCGGAGATCAGGGCGCCCACCACCTGTCCGTTATCCAGAGTGATGCTGCCCTGGCTCGTCAGGACAGCGCCGCTGAGATAGCCGCCGCTGTCGATACGGATCGAGTAATTGTCTGCATACACGGACAGCAGCGTGCCACCGACAACACTGACTGTGCCGTGCGCCGTGACATTCCCGGCCGTTCCCCCGGAGGACACGGTCAGCCCTCCACCACTGACAACCGTGATGGTGTCGACCGTTCCTCCAGAGGAGATGGTCAGTCCCGCGCCGCTGGCAACCGTGATATCCGACAGATTCTGTCCGGAAGACACAGTGACTGTCTGCCCGGAGGCCACAGTTGCCGTCATTGTGAGTTCCTTTTGATTTTATAAGGTTTTTTCATAATTCAAGGCGATGTATTTGCGATGTGGCCCGACGGCGGCTGGGTGACGGATGGTCGTTGATCTGTACTGGACGGAAATGTCTCGGGATCAGACCGGTCCCGTGTGTCGCTGGTCCGGCCGTGAGAGGGGGCATGATCCATATGTCTGAAAGGTATCTGGTGGCGCGATGTGATCTTCAGAGCCTCTGCCCGGATATCGGCGGCGGCTGATCCGCCTCCATCTCTGCTCAGGCTCTGGTTGCGAGCGTTTTTCGCACACCGGAACGCCCGGATGCTGGTTCACAGTGCTGCTTCTGATCATACGGAAAAATTATTTTTCCTGAATAAAGATACAGTTAATCAGCATGGGGCTCGATGGTCCTCCTGTCGGACAAAGCCTGCTTGCATGAGCCATGACGAACGGGCCGGAGGCAGTCGTTCGTGACAGGCCGGTGCAGCGCCTCCGATGCGGTCCGTCACGCCGTTTTCCTGACAATAATCCCGGAAATACGGCTCGTGGTCTCAGCGCGTGAGGGGAAACAGCCGTCGCCCTTACAGCCGGACGTGCTCTGTGCTATCAGCAGGCTTCTTATTCACAGCAGGCCGTGCAGGCCGTGACATGACGGAAGAGCCTTGACCGAGAACTCAGACCTGCCCGCTTCGCCCTCCGACCTCGTTCCGGTTGCCATCGAGGAGGAGATGCGCTCCTCCTATCTCGCTTATGCGATGTCCGTCATCGTCAGCCGCGCCCTGCCGGATGTGCGGGACGGCCTGAAGCCGGTGCATCGTCGCATCCTCTACGCCATGCGTGAGAGTGGGTTCACGGCGGACAAGCCCTACCGCAAATCGGCCCGCGCGGTCGGTGACGTGATGGGTAAATATCACCCGCACGGCGACTCCTCGATCTATGACGCCATGGTCCGCATGGCGCAGCATTGGTCGATGCGCGTGAAGCTGATTGACGGGCAGGGTAACTTCGGCTCGGTTGACGGTGATAGCCCGGCAGCCATGCGTTATACCGAAGCGCGTCTGGCCAAGTCCTCTTCTTTCCTGCTTGATGACATCGACCGCGACACGGTCGATTTCCAGCCGAACTACGATGAGAGCGAGAACGAACCAACCGTTCTGCCCGCTTCCTTCCCGAACCTGCTGGTCAACGGCGCGACCGGCATCGCCGTCGGCATGGCGACCAACATCCCGACGCATAATCCGGGTGAGGTCATCGACGCGACGCTGGCGATGATCGCCAATCCGGAGATCACGCTCGAAGAGCTGATGGAGATCATTCCCGGACCGGATTTTCCGACCGGCGGCATCATTCTCGGACGGTCCGGCATCCGCTCGGCGTTCGCCACGGGCCGTGGCTCGGTCGTCGTGCGGGCCAAGGCGGACATCGAGGAAATCCGCAAGGACCGCAAGGCGATCATCATCACCGAGATTCCGTATCAGGTGAACAAGGCGACGCTTCAGGAGAAAATCGCCGAACTGGTGCGCGACAAGACCAGCGATCGCCATATCGAAGGCATCTCGGACATCCGTGACGAATCGGATCGTTCCGGCATGCGCGTGGTGATCGAACTCAAGCGTGACGCCACACCGGAAGTCGTGCTGAACCAGCTCTATCGCTTCACACAGCTCCAGAGTTCCTTCGGTGTGAACATGCTGGCCCTGAATGGCGGCCAGCCGCAGCTCATGGGCCTGCGCGACGTGCTGTCGGCCTTCATCGCTTTCCGCGAGGAAGTGATCATGCGCCGCGCCCGGTTCGACCTGAACAAGGCGCGGGATCGCGGGCATATTCTCGTCGGTCTGGTGATCGCCGTCGCCAATATCGACGAGGTGATCCGCATCATCCGTGCGGCTCCGGACGCCGCCACCGCCCGCGAGCAGCTCATGGCCGCCGAGTGGGACGCCGCCGATGTCGAGCCGCTGCTGGCGCTGATCCATGACGAGGGCAATATCGTCGTGGGCGGCAAGGTCCGTCTGACCGAAGCGCAGGCCCGCGGTATTCTGGAACTGCGTCTCCAGCGCCTGACCGGTCTTGAGCGCGAGAAGATCCAGAACGAACTGTCCGAAGTCGCCACGAAGATCAATGAACTGCTGGAGATCATCGGCAGCCATATCCGCCGCATGGAAGTCATGTGTGAGGAACTGCTGCTGGCGCGCGCTGAAATCGCCACGCCTCGCGCGACCGAAATCTCTGATTACGCGGGCGATCAGGACGATGAAAGCCTGATCGAGCCGGGTCTGATGGTCGTGACCATCACCCGTGACGGCTTCATCAAGCGCACGCCGCTTGAAATCTTCCGCGCCCAGAACCGTGGCGGTCGTGGCCGCACGGCGGCCGGGCGTCGTGGTGACGATATCGTCGTGCGTTCCTTCAACGCGCACACCCATCAGTGGGTGCTGTTCTTCTCCTCGGGTGGCAAGGCCTATCGTGAGAAGGTCTGGCGTCTGCCGGAAGCCAGTCCGACCGCGAAGGGCAGGGCGCTGGTCAACCTGCTGCCGGATCTCGGCGGCGACGAGATTACAGCCGTTCTGCCTCTGCCGCAGGACGAGGAACTGTGGGACGCCCTGCATCTCGTGTTCGCCACGGCGAGCGGCGGCGTGCGGCGTAACCGTCTCAGCGACTTCCAGAACATCCGGTCTTCCGGCCTGATCGCCATGAAGCTGGATGAGGGCGATCGCCTGATCGGTGTGGCGACCTGCCGCGAGGGTCAGGACGTGTTCCTCGCCACCCGCAAGGCGCGCTGCATCCGCTTCCAGATCACGGACGAGACGTTGCGTGTGTTCGCGGGACGCGGCTCGACCGGCGTGCGTGGTATCAGGCTCGCCAGCGGTGATGAGGTCATCAGCCTGTGCGTTCTCAACCATGTCGAGGCGACGGTCGAGGAGCGGGCGTTGTATCTGCGGGCGGCCAACGCCAAGCGTCGCGCCGAAAACGCATCGGACGAGGCGGACGCCGAGGAAATCGGCGCCGAGGCGGAAGAGGCCGTTCTCACTGAGGATTCCGCGCTTTCGCCCGAGCGTTTCGCCGAGCTTGAAGCAGCCGAGGAAATTCTCCTTACCGTCAGCGATGGCGGCTTCGGGCGTCGTTCATCGGCCTATGATTACCGCGTCAGCGGACGCGGTGGTCAGGGCATCGCCAACATGACCTTCTCCTCCAGCAAGCGCGGCTCCGAAGTGGTGGCCACGCTCCCTGTGCTTTCGGGTGTCGACGTGATGCTTGTCACCAATGCCGGGCGTTTGATTCGCGTTCCGGTCGATCAGGTGCGAGTCATGTCGCGTCAGGCCAGTGGCGTCACGCTGCTGCGTCTGGACGGCACGGAAGCAGTGACCAGCGTGTTCCCCGTTCTGGAGGATGATTCTTCCGACGGTGATGGCGATGCTGGCGCGGATGGAGAAAGCGCGGGCAATGAAGACTGAGAGACCCGCACGGGTCGGATTCTATCCGGGCACGTTCGATCCTGTGACATTCGGGCATCTGGATGTCATCGAGAGAGCGGCTCGGCTGGTTGACCGGCTGGTGATCGGGGTCGCGGTGAATGCGGGTAAAAACCCGCTTCTGCCGATCGATGAACGGGTCATCTCCATTCAGGAAGCCATCCCGCCTCTGGCGGAGCGAACTGACTGCGAGATAGAGGTTGTTGCGTTCAATGAGCTTCTGGTGGACGCGGTAAGGCGTTCCGGCGCGACCATGATCGTGCGGGGTCTGCGACTTCTGGTGGATTTTGACTACGAGGCGCAGATGCTGGGTGCCAACCGCCGACTGGCCCCCGAGATCGAGACGATTTTCCTGATGGCGTCGGAACGGACCCAGTTCGTTTCCTCGCGGATGGTGCGTGAAATCGCGAATTACGGTGGAGACATCAGGGAATTCACGCCGCCCGGCGCTGCGGAGCGGGTGACGGTGCGTCTGGGACGTTGATTCCGGAACTTTGCGTTTCTGACTTTGTGCCGTAAGCCGTTCGGAGCCGGTGCTTCTGTCTGTGCGGAGCACCGGGTTCCTGTACGTGACTGGATGGGCACATGACTGACACAAATGATATTCTGAACATGGATCTGGCAAGTGGGCGCGTCGTTATCCGCCTGCGTCCGGATATCGCACCTCTGGCTGCCGAGCGTCTCCGCACGCTGTCCGCCGAGGGTTTTTATGACAACACGCCGTTTCACCGTGTGATTGAAGGCTTCATGGCGCAGGGCGGAGATCCGACCGGCACCGGCACCAGCGGCAGCAGCCTGCCGGACCTGAAGGCCGAATTCACCCGTGATGCGAAGTTCGAGCGTGGCACGATCGGCATGGCGCGCACGATGAATCCGGACAGCGCCAACAGCCAGTTCTTCATCATGTTCGAGCCTTCCCCACACCTGAACGGCCAGTACACCATCGTTGGTGAAGTGACCGAAGGCATGGACCTTGTTGACAAGATCAAGCGCGGTTCCGGCGCTGGCGGCACGGTCAAGGATCCGGACAAGATTCTGAAGATGCGTCCGGCTTCCGCAGAGGCCTGAATCACGGTCTGATTTCAGGTTTTTATGGCGATGGCTGTTGACATGAGCGGCAGCCATCGCTACCCGGTTGCCCGTGGCGAGCCGGTAGCTCAGCTGGTAGAGCATTCGACTTTTAATCGAATGGTCGTGGGTTCGAGTCCCACCCGGCTCACCAACACATCAGGAAAATGGCAGCTATCAGGCATTTTCCAGCAGGTTGACAGAGCCTGCATCTCCTCATCAGCAAGATGCGTTTTGTTCACGGCTCTCGTGTAGCGGTCCACGTTCTTCAGTGTCCATTTGATGCAGGTGTCAGCCTGCTCCTGCGTGGCGGTGTGCGACGGCTTTTTCAGGCTGTGGTGAGGGGATGGTCCTTTCGGGATCGACGCTTCCTCGCACCATTTGATTGTAGAGCCCGTTCGATGCTGGGCATATAGCCGTTGGTCGTGCGGACGCACGTCTCCTCATGGAGTATTGAGAGACGCGCTCAGGCGTTGGCGCACGCACGAGACCACGCCAACGGTGAAGTTTGGTCGATTCCTGCCTGAATCCTCATTTGTGGCGTCCATCCCACGAAATTAGATGATTCTTAAGCCTCCCGCCTTACCTCTTGATCCCATAGCCGACTGTATCGACAGAGCCTTCTGTTGGTGAAACAGGGACAACGCCTGCCTGTGTGCGGACGTGTCCTGTCGGAAATGAGGTTACGCAGTTTCGGGGAACGGATGGCGGAAGAAGCTGAGACGGCTGGTGCTGAGGCAACGCCTCCCAAAAAGAGCAAAAAGAAGCTTGTGATGCTTGTGGGAGCATTGCTGGGCATCGTGCTGCTTGGCGGGGGTGGGTGGTATTATAAACAACATGCCGCACAGGCCGCGAAAAAAAATGTGCCGGTTGTGCAGGAGGAGCCGTTTTTCGTCGATATTCCGACTGTCATCTCCAATCTCGAAAGTTCATCGGGGCGGCCGGTCTTCGTGAAGCTGACAGCCAAGTTGCAGGTCAGGGGGGCGACCCAGCAGCAGGTTCTGGCGCAGATGCCTCAGGTCCAGAATATCTTTCAGACCTATCTGCATGAAAGTTCGCAGGCGGACCTGAACGGCAATGGAATCTATCGTCTGCGTGAGGCGTTGCTGGCGCGCATCGCCCTGCAACTCGCTCCGATTGAAGTGAGAGACGTTCTCTTCACGGAGTTTCTGATTCAATGAGTGGCGCACAGGACACGACCAGCACTTCCATTCCGCGTCCGGAGCCGACGGCAGCCCTGAACGAGCTTGGCCGGGGAGAGGATGCCGCGGCATTTGAGGAAAGCGAAGCCGGGCAGGATGGCGGGGATGAGGATGCTTTCGAGCGTCCTCTGGACCAGTCCGAGATCGACAACCTCCTTGGCAGTGTTCTCATGTCGGATGAGGACAAGGGGCCGGTCAGCGGACTGGAACGGATCATCGGCGCGGGGCTGGTGGCCTATGAACGGCTGCCGATGCTGGAGGTGGTCTTTGACCGTCTCATGCGGATTGTCTCCACATCACTGAGGAGTTTCACGAACGATAACGTGGAAGTCTCTCTTGATGGAATCAGTTCCCTGCGTTTCGGTGACTATCTGAATTCGGCGAGGACATCCTCCATTTTCGCGGTCTTCAAGGCCGAGGAGTGGGAGAATTACGGGTTGATGGTGATTGATTCATCACTGACCTACTCCATGGTGGATGTGCTTCTGGGAGGAGCCAGAAACCCCAGGCCGCTGAATGTCGAAGGGCGGGCCCACACCACGATTGAGCGCGCGCTCGTCGAGAAGATGGTACGGATCGTCCTCGCGGACCTGAGCGCGGGGTTCGATCCGATCTGCGCTGTCAATTTCAAGTTCGAACGTCTTGAGGTGAGCGCGCGGTTCGCAACGATCTGCCGGACTTCCAACGCGGTTTTCATGGCGCGCATGCGGGTGGAAATGGATGATCGCGGCGGAAACATTGATGTCATCCTGCCTTACGCCACTCTGGAACCGGTGCGTGAGCTTCTGGTGCAGCAATTCATGGGAGAAAAATTTGGCAGGGACCCGGTGTGGGAAACCAACCTCATTGATCACCTGCAGGACACGGATATCGTTCTTGACGCGGTTCTCTCTGAACAGACCATGAAATTTTCCGAAGTCTCTGATCTGAAGCCGGGGTCTGTCCTGATGCTGGAACAGGAAGTCGGAGCGTCCATTGATCTTCGTTGCGGATCGGTTTCACTCTTTATGGGAAAATCTGGCCGGAAAAAAGAGCAGATGGCCGTGAGAATTGAAGAAGACCTTCTGGTTGCCCGAACAATGTTTCAGTCCCCGGATGGGGTGTACTCCTGATATGGAGGGTCTATTATGACTGCATCTGAATATACTATTGAAATAGCTCTTTGCATTCTGCTTGGTTTTGGAATTTTTTACAGTATTCATCTGGGGCGTGCTCTGGCTGTGCTCCGTAGGGATCGTCGGGAACTGGCTGATCTGGTGGCGCGTCTGGATGAGAGCGGCAGACGTGCTGAAGACGGTGTGGAGAAACTTCAGACAGCCGGAGAAGTCAGCGGCCGTTCACTCGGACGCATGATCGATCAGTCCAGATTATTGCAGGGTGAACTTGAAGTTCTCTCCACAAGAGCGGATACGATTGCCGAACGTCTTGAAACGCTTATTCGTGAAAACAAGTTTCCTGAAAAGGAAAAAACTGTTGTGGAAACGATTGCGCCCGTCCCGGTTCCGGCTCCGGTCGTGCCGTCTGACCAGATGGTGGGTGCCGACCGGGCAGGTCTGCCTTCCCTGCCAGCCAGCCCCACTCCGGGAGTTCGTCCTTACGAACAAAGATTGCGCCAGCGGACGGCAGCCGAACAGGATCTGATCCGCGCGTTGCGGATGAGCTAGTCGAATGCCGAAACTGCCTTTTTCCCGTATTTTTCAGCTTTCGTCCTGTCTTATGGGAGGATTGCTGTCGCTTAAGCTGTATCTTCTGACCAGTTCGCTACTGTTCGCCAATACGCCTGACGGGGCAGCGGCGATCGCAGAGCAGGGAAAGAGCCAGACCGCGAAACCGACAGATGCTGCGCCTTCATCAGGTGACGCCGCCAGTCCTGCGCCTTCTTCTGACGGTAAAGTTTCAGCAAACGCAGGAGCCGATAAGGCTCAAGCCGCAAAGTCGCCCTGTTTGGATGGGATGACCTGCATAGGTCAGCAGAACAAGCCTGAACTCGATGTGGATCATAATGCTGATGAGGCCCGGACGGCATTGTTGCAGGATCTGGCCGGACGCACGAAGCAGCTTGAGCAGGAGAGCCAGAGTCTTGAGGAATTAAAGAGAAGCATTGATGCATCGCAGGCGGTTCTGGAGCAGCGGATGCAGAAATATTCCGAACAACAGGCCGTCGTTAAAAATCAGGCAAAACAGAAGCAACAATTAAGCGATGCTGATGTTGATCGTTTGGTAAAAATTTATGAGGCGATGGCGCCACGTGACGCCGCATCTATTTTCAATGTACTTGATTTTCAAGTAGTGGTGCCTGTGATGACAAAAATGAACCCGAGAAAAGCTTCTGCGATTCTCGCGGGAATGGTGCCTGAACGGGCGATGATGGCTACTCAGTTGTTGGCAGGTGTACCGCGCAGGTCTCCTGTGGTTCGGATTGGAACAAACGGCTAGACCGTTTGAAACTGGATTATAAGGCTGCGGTTTCTGTTGTGCAGGAAGTCGTATGGCGGAGCGGGAATAAGGCGTGCGGATCAGATTTTCTTTGACGTTATGGCTTGCAACGTGCCTGACTTTTCCCGTTTCTTCTTATGCGGAAGAGTCGAGTGCTGCGGCGCGTCTGCTGGTGCCACATGACAATGGGGCGGTAACGCAGCCGGCGGCTGGAACTGTCGCCGCTCCAGAAGGGCATGTTGCCCGGCACTCTGTGCGTCGGCGCAAGAACAGGAAGGAAAAGCCTGCCGTTCCGCCGGTCCCGGCATCGTCCGCCCCTCAGACCCCGCAACCCCCGGCGGCTGCGGGGAGTCTGCCGGAAGGATGGCAGGCGGAGCGTTTCAGTACGCAGTCCGATGTCGGAGCGCAGAAATCGACAGACAGCGCGGCTGCGAAGACGGATGGATCCGTGGCGTCGCCGAAAGCCGCCACGCCATCACAGCCGGAAGAAAACGGCTCAGCCGCCGTTAACAAAATCTTCCTGCCATTTGGAGACGGCGCGGGGATCGGCGCGTTCTGGAGTGGAAACGATTTTATCATCGTCTCTGATCGCGCCACGCAGATGGATACCTCGGCGTTGCAGGGAACAGGCGTGTTTTCGGCTGCGACAGTGCAGACCATAGGCAATACGACGGTTGTCGCCTTTCACTTCAATCAGGTGATCCCGTTGCAAATACAGAAACAGCCGGGTGGCTGGATTCTGGCAGTCAGGGGTGAAAACGAAGCAAGGCGTCATGCTGTGATTACGCCGGAGATGAAAGATGGCGGTCTTCTTTATCCCATGCCGCAATCGGGGCGTGTGATTGAACTTGCCGATCCATCGTCGGGTGCCCGTCTGCTTGTGGCGACATCCGTGGAGGAATGTCCGGGACCGCTGCTGCGCCGCCATAAACTTGGTTACGAAATCTGGCCCTCCATGCAAGGGCTGGTTTTCGCCATTGAGTCCGACCAGATCGAAGTGCGTAAAGGAAACGGGGGCGCGTTTCTCGATGTTCTCGGCAAGGGCGACATTCCCGTGGCGTCTGGTGCGGAAGGGGCTGTGGCGGATGACCGGGTGGACTGGTCCTGGCTCGGATTACGCGCACTCAACCAGACGGTGCTGAAGGAGGACTACCGCCGTCGCTGGACGCAGGCAGCGGTGCAGTCTCCGGAAGACCGTGGCGAAGCGAGGCTGGCGGCTGCCAGAACCGCCTTCGCGATGGGCGATGCGCGGGAAGCTCGGGCGATTCTCGGGACTGCGATTGAAGACAATCCGGAACTGGCGCTTCAGCCCAATGTGACCTTTCTTCAGGCGGCGTCGAATCTGATGGCTGGCAACACAGATGCCGCCTCCGCTCTGGCGAATCCGGAGGCGGGTGCGGACGGGGTGCTCTGGCGCGGACTCTATATGGCCCGGAGCGGAGCAAATCCGGCCAAGGCAGCGACCCTGATGGCGCAGGGTTTCTCAAATCTGCAAAGCTATCCCGACCCTTTGAAAAAGCAGATACAGCCGGAAGTGGCGACTTTTATTGCACGTTACGGCTCGGATGAAGACCGCACGGCGCTTGAACCGCTGCCAGATGACGGACGTTTTGATCTTGCCCGTGCTTTCATGACCCAGAAGGCGGGTGATCAGGACAAGGCGCTGGCGATGTTTTCGCATCTTGCTTCTGACAGAAAGCCGGAAGTCTCTGTTGTGGCTGCGGAACAGGTTCTCGGCGCGAAGCTTGCCGCCGGTCAGATTCGCCCGGAAGAAGCTGTGTCCGGCTACGAGAAACTGCTGTTCTCAGCCCGTCAGGCGGGAGTTGAGAAAGAGGTCCGGCATAATCTGATCGCGGCCCTGACGCAGGCGGCGGAGTGGCCCAGGGTGCTTGTCGCGGTCGATGATGATCTGCGACTGTTTCCGGAAGACCGTATTGCTCTTGCACCTCAGGTCGAACAGATTCTGGAGCATCTCGCGGAGTCGGACGCTCAGACAGGTGGAGCGAAATCTGTTGAACTGATCGATGCGGTCGCCATGATTGAGAGCCACATCGACCAGATACCGGATGGGCCTGCCAAGGGGAGGATTCTGGCCGGGCTTGGACGCAAGTTGCAGGGGCTTGGCTTGCCGGGGAAGGCCGCGATCGCCTTTGAGCGCGCCCTGCCGCTTGCTTCTGACGACGCACAACGTTCGGCGCTGGGCGCTGAACTGGCGCAGGCCGATATTGATGCGCAGCGTCTGGGGCAGGCGCGTCGTGCTCTGGATGAAACACAGGACTCGGGGGCGGACGCAACACTGGCGTCGCGCCGACGTGTGATTACGGCTGGTCTGCTGGCGCGTGAGGGCAGCCGTGATCAGGCGCTTCAGCTTCTGGCGCAGGATGAAAGCGATGCTTCTCTCGATCTGAGAGGTCGTATTCTGGAAGAGCAGCGCAACTGGTCTGAAGCGGCGCTCGTGGTTGGGCGTCTTGCGACGAAAAACCTGCCGGAAATCGGCACTCTGACATCGGAGCAGCAGCAGCTTGCCATTCGTCTGGCAACCGATGCGGCTCGCGCCAATGACTGGAGCACTCTGGATCGACTGCGTGAATGGGTGGGAGGGCGACGGATGAGCCCCGAGCGCCAGAGGATATTCACGTTGCTTGTGACCTCCCCGGAAGATGAACTGCGTAAGCGCTCTCAAGTCCAGTGACGGTCAGGGTCTTTGGAAACTGCCGGACATAAGAGTTTCTGTCTGCGCGCCTGTTCGTGAATCAGTCCTGTGCGGGGTGCGGGACCATAAGAAATCCGGTGTGTTGCCGTGAAGACGACTCACCGGGTTTTGTGTGACTGCGTGAGCATCAGGTGTTTAACACCACTGACGGCATGTGTTTTTTACGCTATTCCTGTTGTCCCTCTGTGGAACTGGACAGTGTGAAGTGAGTCCAGCACTCTGGATTTTGTCTGAAAGTCGTGTTTTGCCTGAAACTGTCTTGTCTTCCGGAACCCGTGGTGACGTTCCGGTCCTCTCCCGTCGTGAAGAACGCAGACAACAGACCCAGAACGCCTTGATCGAGGCCGCGATGCGGCTGCTGGCCGAGAAAGGATTCGAGGGAACGACAACCGACGAAATCGCTGTGGCGGCCGGGATTTCCAGACGCACCCTGTTCCGCCATTTTCCGACCAAGGCGGATCTGGTTACGGCATGGACCCAGCAGATGACGGATGTTCTCAGTGAACGGGTTCAGGCCTGTCCTCCGGAAATGTCTCCGCAGGAGGTCATCCGGGTCGCGCTGGAGGCAGTCGTTCCTCACATGGCCAAAACCCGGGAAGAAGCGCTGGCCTTTGTCCGCCTGATTGAAAGGGACCCGGGCCTGCGTTCCGTCAGCCTGCATAAATATTCATGCTGGGAGGACAGTCTGGCGACCGTGCTGGAGCAGCGCCTTCCCGACATCGAGGGAAGAGCGCTGGCGGCACGAGTGGCCGCCCGTTCCGGCATCGCTGCTTTCCGGACTGCTGTGGATGAGTGGATTCGTGTGAAGGGACGCGTCGGACTGGTCACCCTTATCCGGCGCGTGTTCGCCTTGCAGATCGCCTGCTTCAGAGAGGACTGAGGCGCATTGAACGGAGATTTTGGGGAGTCGTCCTGAATCCCGTCAAAGACGGCGCCTCTGAAAACCCGTTGAATATCAATGAATCGCGGTCAGGGAGGCTGCGCCTCCTCGCGGATATGGGCTGAACCCACACGGGAAAGCCTCGATCCAGAGAGCCCGTAAAGCCACGGAGGCGCTCTGGATGCGAGCTCTTTTCTTTCAGGCAGTCGGCCCGAATCAGTCGAGCCTGACGGAGGGGCGGACAAGAGAGTCTATCCAGTCCGAGAAGCAGGACATCAGCCCGCGTGTTAGGCCGTAGAGTTCAATCTGATGCTGGCGGTAGAGCGCCAGATGGCCCAGACGCGCGGACAGGCCGTTGAAAATACCGCCGCCAAACACGGTGCCGCCCGGCAACGTGCCCCAGCCGTTATAATTGCCGAGAGCGACGATTGCGCCCTTGTTGTTGAATATGCAGGACGGAATCTCACGCCCGTCACGTAGCCATGCGGGCAGATGACGCGCCAGATGATGCGCCTGCTGACGGGCGACCTGCGCGGTCGGAGGCAGTGGGTCGTTTGCGATATAGCTGCAATCACCCATGGCGAAGATGGCTGGATCATCGACGCTCTGGAGAGTCGGGTTGACCAGAATCTGGCCAGACCGGCTGAGCGACAGGCCACCGAAACCGCTGGTCACTTCCGGCGCTTTCACACCGGCCGCCCAGACTCGGAGGGTCGCGGGCACATGGCTGCCGTCTTTCAGGCTGAAACCGTTTTCATCGGCGCCGGACACCATGGCGGAGGTGCGGACTTTGACCCCGATACGCTCCAGTTCCTTCTGCGCGGCTTCTGAGACCGGTTCCGGGAAGGCTGGGAGAATGCGGGGGCCAGCTTCCAGCAGGGTGATGTTCAGGGCGGGAGGCGTCTGGGAGAAACTGTGCAGGCGAACCAGTTCCAGCGCCTTGTGCAGCTCAGCGGCAAGCTGGGTTCCCGTGGCGCCACCGCCGACGATGGCGATATCGAGCGCGCCGTCGCCCGCATAGGCGCGCAGCAGCTCCATGCGGAATTTTTCGTTGAATCCGTTGGCTTCGACAAGATTGTCGATGAACAGACAGTGCTCGGCGACACCGGGTGTGCCGAAATCGTTGGCGCAACTGCCGATGGACAGGATCAGGGCATCGTAAGTGACCGTGCGGCCTTCCAGAACCACGGTGCCGTCCGAGCCGTGGAGCGGTCCGAGAACAGCCTCCCGCTGACCCCGATCAACCCCAATGACCTCGCCGGGCCAGAATTCGAAATGATGCTCATTGGCCTGCGCCATGAAGCTGATACGGTCGTTCTCATTCTGGGCTGTACCGGCGGCGAAGCAATGCAGCATCGGTTTCCAGACATGGGAAAAGCTCTTGTCGATCAGGGTGATCCGCGCCTGCCCCTGTTTGCCAAGGGAATTGCCCAGACGTGTGGCCAGAGCCAGACCTGCGACACCACCGCCAACGATCAGGATTTCGGATTTCTTGCTCATGCTGCTTTCCTGTACTGGCCGTGGAACGTCGTATGAAATCTCATGAAACGGGAGAGCGCGCGGACACGCTCTCCCTGTGTTGTATCAGAAGAAACCAAGCTTCTTTTCGGAGTAGCTGGTCAGGATGTTCTTGGTCTGCTGGTAGTGCTCAAGAACCATCTTGTGTGTTTCACGTCCGATTCCGGACTTTTTATAGCCACCGAATGCGGCACCCGCAGGATACACATGGTAGCAGTTCACCCAGACGCGACCGGCTTCCAGACCTTTGGCGACGCGGTGGCAGATATTGCCGTTACGCGACCAGACGCCTGAACCCAGACCGAACTCCGTGTCATTGGCGATGGCCAGTGCTTCGGCTTCGTCCTTGAAGGTCGTGACCGTCAGGACGGGGCCAAAGATTTCCTCACGGAAAATCCGCATGTTGTTGTCACCGCGGAACACGGTCGGCTGAACGTAGAAACCATCCTTGAACGCACTGCCAAGATCGGGTTTCGCACCGCCGACCAGAAGCTGCGCCTTGTCCTCGTTGCGTCCGATATCGATGTATTCCAGAATCTTGTTCTGCTGCATCAGCGAGTTCTGGGCGCCCATCATCGTCTCGGGGTCAAGCGGGTTGCCCTGCTTGATGGCCTTCACGCGCGGAATGACGCGTTCGATGAACTTGTCGTAGATGGATTCGTGCACCAGCGCGCGGCTCGGGCAGGAGCAGATCTGGCCCTGATTGAGCGCGAACAGGGTGAAGCCTTCCAGCGCCTTGTCGAGATAATCGTCATCCTGATCCATGACGTCGGCAAAGAAGATGTTCGGCGACTTGCCGCCCAGTTCCAGCGTGGCCGGGATCAGGTTTTCGGCTGCGGCGTGCGCGATCATCTTGCCGGTCGGGGTTGAACCCGTGAAGGCGATCTTGGCGATACGGGTGCTGTTGGACAGCGCCGCACCGACATCACGGCCCAGACCGTTGACGATGTTCAGGGTGCCTGCCGGGAACAGGTCGCCGATGATTTCCATCAGCACCAGCATGCTGGCTGGCGTCGTTTCGGCGGGCTTCATGACGACGCAGTTGCCTGCGGCCAGAGCCGGAGCCAGCTTCCATGCGCCCATCAGCAGCGGGAAGTTCCAGGGGATGATCTGGCCGACGACGCCGAGAGGCTCGTGGAAGTGGTAGGCGACCGTGTCTTCGTTGATATCGGTGATGCCGCCTTCCTGAGCGCGGATACATCCGGCGAAGTAGCGGAAATGATCGATCGCCAGCGGGATGTCGGCGTTCATCGTCTCGCGGATCGGCTTGCCGTTGTCCCAGGTCTCGGCGCGCGCCAGAAGCTCAAGATTGGCCTCCATGCGGTCAGCGGCCTTGAGGAGGATGTTGGAGCGTTCAGCGATGGAGGTGTGGGCCCAGCCTTTGAACGCCTTGTGCGCGGCATCCAGCGCCAGTTCGACATCTTCAGCCGTGGACTGCGGCACTTCGCACAGTGTGCGTCCGTCCACCGGCGAGATGTTCTGCATGTATCCGCCCTTTACGGGCGCTTTCCACTCACCGCCGATATAATTGCCGTAGCGGGATTTGAAGGGGGGTTCCTGGTTAACCGACATGGGTCACTCCGTATGTCTGGCGTGCTGCCTGGGCGAGAGATAGCAGAAATGTAATCAGGACTGTATCGGTCTTGATAACTATATTCTGAAATATATGAATGCAGCGGGAGCGGCAACGTGCGGGCAGATAACATGATTGTGATTTTTGACACTGAGTGTCATAATTGTTTTAAAAATATAATTATATTTCAATGTGATATGATGTGTTTCGTTGCCTGAAAGAAATTTTTGATGCGACCGGCCTTATCGGGCGCACTCCGTGCAAAAGATGTATCCAGTCTTCCGGACTGATAGAAAGCGCCGGTTCTGAAGTGAGGAATCCCGTGTCCGGGACATCGTTTCATGCGCTGTGAAACATGTGTCTCGCCGTTGTCCGGACATGAAGCAGAACATCTATTCCGTGTCGTCGCCACACGTGTCATTCTGATTCCGTTATTATCTTGTGGGAGCGACGCATATGGACACAGCCTCCGCCATCCAGTCTGTTGACCTGCCCCGTCACTGCACCTTCGATGCAGCAGACTGGACTGTTCTGGCCGCCTGCTGGCATCCCGTCGCGCTTTCACGCGAACTGACCCGCACTGCGCCTCTTGGCGTCACCCTGCTGGATGCGCCGCTGGTGCTCTATCGCAGCGGAGACGCCATTGTCGTGGCGGACGATCTCTGTCCTCATCGGGGCGTGCCGCTCAGTATGGGGAAATGCAAAGGTGATACGCTGGCCTGCGCCTATCATGGGTTTCAGTTTGGAGCGGAGGGGCAGTGCGTGCACGTTCCGGCCCACCCGGACAGCGCGATTCCCAAAAAGCTGAATCTGCGCACCTATCCCGCCGTTGAGCGATACGGGCTGGTCTGGACCTGTCTGCGCCCGGATGGAAGCGGGCCGAAGATTGCCGACATGCCCCACTGGGATGATTCTGAAGGCGGTCAGGGGGATACTCCGGCCTATCAGCGGATCACCTGCCCGTGGATTGATATTGCCGGGTTCGCCGGACGACAGGTCGAGGGGTTCATTGATGTGGCGCACTTTGCTTTCGTGCACACGGCGACGTTCGCTGACCCGGAGAACCCTGTTGTTCCCAGCTATATGCCAAAGAGAACGGTATACGGTTTTGAAGCGGAATACCGGAGTTCCGTCGCCAATTATCCGCATGAAATAGAGAACTCGGCCCCCGAGGGATTTGAGTGGCTGCGTCATTTCCGTGTGCATGTGCCGTTTACGGCCACCCTGGAAATCCACTTCCCGAACGATGAACGGCTGGTCATCATGAATGCGGCCTCGCCGGTCTCGGCGCGTATGACCCGGATGTTCGCGCCGATCTGCCGCAACTTCGATATCAATGGCGATGTCGAGGCGGTTTACGAGTTCAACCGCCGGGTGTTTGAAGAGGATCGTGCGCTGGTGGAGGCGCAGAAGCCGGAGAACCTGCCTCTGGACCCGACACTGGAGGCGCATGTCATGGCGGACCGGAGTTCAATCGCCTATCGACGGGCGCTGCGGGATATGGGGCTGAGTCACTTCTTCACGGCGTGAGGAAGGGCTTTCCGCCTAGCAGAAGCAACCGGGGGACCAAAGGGCTGGATCATCTGTAGAACGAAAAGCCCTTTTGATCCCGGAGCGTTATTTTTTCTTGCGGTCGAGCATTCTTGTAATGGAGCGCTGCACGGAAAGACGCTCTCCCACATCAAGGCTGCGGTAGAGTCGCAGCAGGTCGATCTCGTCAATCGTCAGTTGCACGACAGCTTCCTGCGTGGCCATGCCCGTCAGAAAAACCTCCACAGGAACCTGAAACAGTTCGGCAAGGCGCGGGAGATATTCCCTGACGCGCCCGTCCCGATCCGTCTCCCAGTGAGCTATGGCGCTACGTGACAGGCCAAGGGCCGCAGCGACGGCCACCTGAGTCATTCCGGCATAGTGCCGTAACGCCCTGATCCGCTGACCCAGGGTTTCCTGACTGCCCAATCGTGCGCCGAGACTTGAAGGCGCCTTTGTCATTGGTCCGATTATCCCGAAAAAGCTCCAGCATAATGCATTTATTCAGATTTCAACTCACAGATATACGGAAAGTTCCGGGCAGGAGCAGATCAGATTGCGGTCACCGTAGGCATTGTCAATGCGTCCGACCGGCGGCCAGTATTTGGTCGCAGGCGCAACACCCGCCGGAAAGCACCCTTCCGAACGTGTATAAGGCCGGTTCCACTCCGTGACGGCCAGATCACGGGCCGTATGGGGAGCATGACGCAGGGCGGAGGCTTCGACGGCGATCACGCCCGTTTCGATCTGCCGGATTTCCTCGCGGATCGTCAGCATCGCATCGCAGAACCGGTCCAGCTCGCGTTTACCCTCGGATTCCGTCGGCTCGATCATGAACGTGCCGGGAACCGGAAAGCTCACGGTCGGCGCGTGGAAACCGAAATCCACCAGACGCTTGGCGATATCATCCACGGTTACGCCCGTCTCATCCTTGATCGGACGCAGATCGACGATGCATTCATGCGCGACCCGTCCATTCACGCCGCGATAGAGGATGGGGTAGGCGTCTGACAGACGCGCCACGATGTAGTTCGAGTTCAGGATGGCCAGAGTGGTCGCGCGCGCCAGTCCTTCGTCGCCCATCAGACGGATATAGGCCCACGAGATCGGCAGAATCGAAGCCGAGCCGAATGGTGCGGCTGATACGGCAAGACCTTCGCCCAGTTCCGGACGCCCCGGCAGAAACGGTGCGAGATGTGCGCGTACGCCGATCGGCCCCATGCCCGGTCCACCACCGCCATGCGGGATGCAGAATGTCTTGTGCAGGTTGAAATGGCTGACATCCGCGCCGTATTTGCCCGGCTGCGAAAGGCCGACCTGCGCGTTCATGTTCGCGCCATCGAGATAGACCTGACCGCCTGCCTCATGCACCAGCGCGCAGATATCGCGTACGGATTCTTCAAACACGCCGTGTGTGGAAGGGTAGGTGATCATGATCGCCGCCAGCGTGTCGGCATGTTGGGCGATCTTCGCTTTCAGATCGTCCATATCGACGTTGCCGTCATCATCGCATTTTACGACGACGACTCTCATGGCCGCCATCTGCGCAGAAGCCGGATTGGTGCCGTGCGCGGAAGCCGGGATCAGGCAGACGTCGCGCTGTTCCTGACCACGCGCACGGTGATAGCCGCGAATGGCCAGCAGTCCCGCATATTCTCCCTGCGCACCGGAGTTCGGCTGGAGCGACACGGCATCATAGCCGCTGACAGCGCAGAGCCATGTTTCAAGGTCGCTGAACAGTTCGGCGTAACCCTCCGTCTGATCAACCGGTGCGAACGGATGCAGATCACAGAAGCCGGGCCATGTGATTGGCGTCATCTCGACGGTGGCGTTCAGCTTCATCGTGCAGGAACCGAGCGGAATCATCGTGCGGTCCAGCGCCAGATCCTTGTCGGCGAGGCGACGCAGATAGCGCAGCATGTCCGTCTCGGAATGATAGGATGAAAAGACGGCCTGCTGTAGAAAGGGTGTTTCCCGGCATAGCCCGTCGGGAATGTCGGAGGACAGGCCCGGCCTCGGGTCTGCCGCCGCAGCGAGCGCTTCCGTCGGACAATCCGGATCAAAGCAGCGCCAGACCGCTTCAATCACTTCCGGTGTGGTGGTCTCGTCGAGGGAAAGACCGATCACACCGTCTCCCACGCGACGGAAATTCATACCCGCAGCAATGGCTCTCTGGTGAATCTCTCCGGTTTTTTCAGGAGCGACACGAACTGTCAGCGTGTCGAATACGGCTGTGGTCTGTACCTCTACACCCAGCGCGCGCAGGCCGGACGCCAGAGCCCCGGTCAGCCCCGCCACACGTTCCGCGATGGCTTTCAGACCTTCCGGACCATGATAAACGGCATACATGGCGGCGATATTGGCAAGCAGAACCTGAGCCGTGCAGATGTTCGACGTCGCCTTTTCGCGGCGGATATGCTGCTCGCGGGTCTGGAGCGCCAGACGGTAGGCAGGTTGCCCCGCGGCATCGACCGACACGCCGACCAGACGGCCCGGCATGCTGCGTTTGTAGGCGTCACGCACGGCCATGTAGGCGGCATGCGGGCCACCAAAGCCCATAGGCACGCCGAAACGCTGCATGGAGCCGATGGCGATATCCGCCCCGAGTTCACCGGGAGATTTCAGAAGGGTGAGCGCCAGCGGGTCGGCTGCGATGACCGCGATCGCGCCCGCTTCATGCAGGGCTTCGATGGCCTCACGCGGGTCACGCACCGCACCGGATGTGCCGGGATAGGAGAACAGTGCGCCGAACACGTTGGACGCATCCAGATCACGCTCGGGACTGCCAACGACAATCTCGAAACCGAACGGTTCCGCACGGGTCCGCAGAACAGTCAGTGTCTGAGGATGCGTGTCGGCATCGACAAAGAAGATGTTCGACCTGCTCTTCGCCACACGTTTGGCCAGCGCCATGGCTTCCGCCGCCGCCGTCGCTTCATCCAGCAGAGAGGCGTTTGCGATATCGAGACCGGTCAGTTCCGTCACCAGTGTCTGGAAGTTCAGCAGCGCTTCAAGACGACCCTGACTGATTTCCGGCTGATAGGGTGTATAGGCTGTGTACCACGCAGGATTTTCCAGAATGTTGCGCTGGATCACTCCGGGTAGAACCGTGCCATAATAGCCCTGACCGATCAGGGAAGTCATGACCCTGTTACGTCCGGCCATTTCGCGAAGACGCGCCAGCACCTCGACTTCCGACCAGCCGCGCCCGATCCCCATCGGTTCTTTCGAACGGATGGAGGCTGGCACTGTCTCTTCACGCAGCGCTTCTTCGCTGGACGCGCCGACAGCCTCCAGCATGGCCGTGATCTCGGCCTCACGTGGGCCGATATGACGGGAGGCAAAGGCGTCGGAAGGCGGCAGAAGGCTGGACCAGGATGGCACGGATCGTCCCCGTATCAGAGAAAAGGTTTCAGAATTGAGTCGCCGAAGAAGCGGCCGTGAATCAGCCGATCAGCGCGGCGTAGGCTTCGGCGTCCAGAAGGTCCGCAAGCTGCGCCTTGTCTGTCAGCGTCATCTTCAGCATCCAGCCGTTGCCTTCCGGATCGCTGCTGATCAGGTCAGGGTTGTTCGCAAGGTCAGGATTGCCCTCGATGACCACGCCATTGACCGGCGCATAGACATCGGATGCGGCTTTGACGGATTCCACGACGGCGACAGAGTCACCCTGCTGCAGGTCATTGGCCGAGCTGTTCAGCTCGAAGAATACGATTTCACCCAGTTCACTGGCGGCATGTTTCGTGATGCCGACAACCGCGACATCGCCTTCAACGCGCAGCCATTCATGCTCTTTTGTAAAGTAAAGCGTCATTCCACTGTCTCCACTGTCTCCGGACGTTCAATGTCACGGAAAAGAAAACTCTTGTATCTGTCAGGAATGATCCTGATCCGGTTTCAGCGTTTGAAACCCGCCGGGACGAACGGCATCGCGGCGACCGTCACCGGAATGCGACGACCGCGCAGTTCAGCGAAAATCTTTGTGCCTGCCAGCGCAAAGGCCGTCTCGACATAGCCCATGGCGACAGGCGCCTGAAGCGTCGGGCCGAAAGCGCCGGACGTGACCACACCGATGGGAGAGCCGCCTTCGCCTTCCGCGAACAGTTCGGCGCCGTGTCTGACAGGAGCACGTCCTTCCGCCAGCAGTCCGACACGCCGACGGCTGACGCCCTGCTCAAGCTGCGCCAGAATCAGGTCGGCTCCGGGGAAGCCGCCTGCGCGTGCGCCACCGTTTCGGCGGGCTTTCTGGATCGCCCATTCCAGAGCGCCTTCCACGGGCGATGTCGTTTCATCAAGGTCCGAGCCGTAAAGGCAGAGACCGCCTTCAAGGCGCAGACTGTCACGGGCGCCGAGGCCGATCGGTTTGACTTCAGGCTGCGCCAGCAGGGCTCTGGCAACCTGTTCTGTCCTGTCTGAGGGAACGCTGATCTCGAAGCCGTCCTCGCCCGTGTAACCGGAGCGGGTGACGATTGCCTCAATGCCGTCCAGAGTGACGGTTTTCGCATCCATGAACGTCATGGTCGAAACATCCGGTGCAAGCCGCGCGAGGGCTTTTTCGGCTTTTGGTCCCTGTAGCGCCAGAAGAGCGCGGTCTCCCAGTGGCTCCACCGTGCAGTCCGTGGAGAGTTCGCGCTGCATCAGGGCGATGTCCTGCGCCTTGCAGGCTGCGTTGACGACAACAAGAAACCACGTTTCCATGTTGACGATCATCAGGTCGTCAAGGATTCCGCCAGCGTCGTTTGTCAGAAAACCATAGCGCTGGCGTCCGGGCTTCAGTCCCAGAACATCGACGGGCACGACCCGTTCCAGTGCAAGCGCCACGCGCTTCATGTCGCCGTCGAATGGGCGCAGCGCGACCTGTCCCATGTGAGAGACATCGAACAGACCGGCGTGAGAGCGGGTGTGCTGGTGCTCGGCCATGATGCCGTCGGCGTACTGCAACGGCATAGCGTAACCTGCGAAGGGCACCATTCTGGCGCCGCACTCTCCATGCAGGGAGAAGAGGGGGGTGTGAAGAAGCGTTTCGTTCATGAAACAACTCGGGTAACAGGGAGGGAAACGGTTGGATATGACATTAAGAACGCTCTCCACTTCCGGATCGACCGGTTCAGTCCAGCGCCCCTTCTGTCCGTTTGCCTGAGATCGCTATCCCGTCGGCGGGCGCTCGCAGCGCCACTCTCCAGAATGTCCAGTCACAGGGTCCTTTTGCCTGAGAGTTTCCAGGGCGGTTGCTCCTTCGGCGCCGGTTCGGAACCGGTCTCTCCCTCTGTGACGTCTGACCCTCTCGCATTCCGGCCTGTCGCTGTCAAACAAATCCTGACGGTTGGGCGATAGTTCCGGAAGGAAGGAGGCGGTTGTGCGTCTATTACGGATTATGCCTGGCTGGCTGCGGATGAAGGGTTACGTTATCCTCCGGAGACAGACCAATGAGCGGGATGCGCCGGGAATATCTTCCTCGATTTTTCAAAATATTCTGGCCGGTTATGTGCTGCCTTCAAAGTGTCACGAAAATAAAAGCAGAATTTTCTTGCGTGTAAGGAATAAACACCCTATCCACCGCGCTTCTTGGCCCAAGGGGGCAATTTCTGCCCAACAGGCTGTCTACTGGTTTTGGGGTACGTCATGAACGCACTTGCTCAACTGGGGATGGTCTCGGAACTCCCGAGCAATAACCAGACTGTCGCTAACGCTGAGTCCTGTGAGGATGAGCGCAAGGATTATTTCGTCGAACGCGACGGCGAAAAATTTGCAGGTACGCACCTGCTTGTGGATTTGTGGGAGGCTACGAACCTCGACGATCCGGAAAAGATTGACGCCACGCTGTGCGAGGCGGCTGTCACGGCGGGAGCTACAATCCTGCACAGCCATTTCCATCACTTTTCGCCGAATGGCGGCGTGTCGGGCGTGGTGGTGCTGGCGGAGAGTCATATCTCCATCCATACGTGGCCGGAACGCAATTTTGCGGCTGTGGACATTTTCATGTGTGGCGCATGCGACCCGCATCTGTCCATTCCGGTGATGCAGCGGCTGTTTCAGGCCGGGCGTGTCATGGTTGACGAGCAGCGTCGCGGCCGCGTTTCGGTCTGACCGCTTTCCCGCAATACATCATGGTTTCAGCTTTAGGTGGTGCGCCGCTCAGGTCTTCGGCCTGAGCGCGCGTGGCTGCGGCTGTCGTGAATCTATGGAGGCTGCATGTCTGAGCAGTGGCTGAACGAAGGACTGTACGAGAGCTGGGGGCAGAGATTCCGGGTTCGTAAAGAGCTTGCCCGTGTCAAAAGTCCTTTTCAGGACATCGTCGTGTTCGAGAGCGATTCTCATGGTCGCGTGCTCATGCTTGATGGCGTGGTGCAGATCACGGAAGCGGATGAGTTCGTTTATCAGGAAATGCTGACGCATGTCCCGCTGTTCACGCATCCCGATCCCCGTCGGGTGCTGATCATCGGCGCGGGCGATGGCGGCGTTCTGCGGCGTGTGCTTGAGCACCGGGCTGTGGAGAAGGCTGTCATGGTGGAGATCGACGGCGCGGTTATCGAACTGTCGAAACAGCATCTGCCCGGAATTGCCGGCGACGCATGGAATGACGCCCGTGCGGAAGTCATCGTCGGAGACGGTATTGCCTATGTCGAGGCGGCGTCAGATGCGTCCTTCGATGTCATCATCGTCGACAGCACCGATCCAATCGGTGTGGGTGAAGTACTGTTCACCGATTCTTTCTATGAGCATTGCGCCCGAATTCTTGGACCGAACGGCCTGATCGTGAATCAGTGCGGCGTGCCGTTCATGCAGGCGGATGAGCTGCATGAGACGAGTCTGCGCCGGGCGAAGTTCTTCCCGCAGGTGTCGGCCTATGTCGCGGCTGTTCCGACCTATGTGGGCGGGTTCATGACGCTGGGCATCGCCTCCAAGGGTAATGATCCGACACAGCAGGATGTCGGGACAGTAAAGGCGCGCGCTGAAAAGGCGGGTGTTCTGGGGACTACGCAGTATT
The DNA here is from genome assembly GCF_022483985.1 of Acetobacter sp. Taxonomy (NCBI): domain Bacteria; kingdom Pseudomonadati; phylum Pseudomonadota; class Alphaproteobacteria; order Acetobacterales; family Acetobacteraceae; genus Acetobacter; species Acetobacter sp. The sequence continues at coordinate 438,272 of NZ_JAKVME010000002.1, forward strand.
GGACCCCGGAAATTCACGTGGGCTCCTTTAATCTTCCACCCTATATCGCGAAGCATCTTCCGTCCGGAAACTGACGCTTTCGCGTGCGTGGTTCGGCAGGCTGCTCCTCTTCCCGGAGTGGCCTGTCTCGCGCATTCACATAATAAAATGTTGGGACGTCCTGTCCGTCGTGGTGTCGGGTTCACGCCTGTCAGCGCGACGAATCGTAACTTCTGCAAGGCAGGAGGTGGGGACGGCTGTCCGGTGCTCTTGGCGTTCTGAATGAATCGTTTCAGCAGGTTCCTGAAATCAGGGATGGGCATCGTTTCCTCTGAAAGATTGATGAAGAAAAACCTGAGATGGGCAGGCTGACCGCCTGTCAGATTCGATGGTTTCATGCCACGCTCTCTTGAATCTGGAGGGGCGAAACGGGTTGAAATCGGGACGGGCGTGGCACGAAGCGGCTGGCGAAGGTTTGGGGGATTTTGATTGTAAAAAGCCGGAGATTGAAAAGAAAATTGTTCCGGTGTGGATTTGATAGTGTATTTAATGTATTTTAATTATGTTTTTTGAGAATTTAAATGTATATTTCTTTACAAGTAAAGGGATTTTACAGTAAATTTTAACTATTTTTACTTATTATGTTTAATAATTTACTTTTTATTTTTGAATTTTTGTTCTGTTGTTCATGTTATTATATCTTTATGAATTTGATAAATAGTCGGCGTATCTTGTTTGTGACGCTTTTTTTTTGATCGGCCCGACTTTTTTTTGTTGCCTGCCTGTCTTTCTTTTAATACAAGGAGCATGGACAGAATACTGCCTACGTGAGTTGCTGCGACGGGTCATGTGGGTGCAACAAAGGAACTGACGTATGCCATTGATGACCGTTCAGGGTGCATCTGCCGGGGCGCATGTAGTCGTCACCGTTGATGGGGCTCTCACAGACCAGCTCGCTAGCCTGGTTACAGATTTCAGCAACACACTTGCCGGAGAGATTGGCGCGGTTGAGGGTATCAACCTTGTTCCGGGATCCACTCCGTTCAGCGCAAACGGCGTTGGCTACGGCGTCGCTACCGTGGCTGGTTCCTACTCCGTAACGGGCAGCGTCGGCGCGATCGTTTTCGGCGGCGCAATCGGATCGGGCATTCCGAGCGTTCACACGCAGATTGACGCGACGGGTGTAACCTCCAGCTTCGTCAGCGTCGAAGGCGGCACGACCGGCGGCGTCCAGTTTCAGGCTGGCAGCTCGGCAGGTCTCTTTATCGCAGGCACGGGCAACAACGCCTTTACCGGTGACCAGCTTTCCAACGCTGGCAACTGGATGGTGCTGACCGGCTCCGGTAACGACACGGTTGTCGCCGGTGCGGGCCAGAACACGATCAATGCGGGTACGGGCGATAACTTCGTCAACGTCAGCAATGGCACCAACACGGTTTATTCCTATGGCAACGACACCATTTATGGTGGTGCCAATGCCAACAATCAGACTGTCTCGCTTTATGGCGGCAGCTCTTTCGTGACCGTCGGCGAAAACTCCTACATCGAGAATGTTGCTGGCGCAGGAAGCAACAACGCGATCACGGTCGGCGGTGGTTCCACTGTTGTCGGTGGCACCGACGACACGATCTCCCTGAACGGTGGTGTTTCCACGGTCCTTACGGGCGTGGGTGACACGATTTCCGCCAGCGGAGATGCCTGGATTCAGTATGCGGTCAACGCGAACGTCAGTGTCGCTGGTTCCCTGACCTTCGTCGGCGGCTATGGCACGAGCACCATCACGGCTGGTCAGAGCACGATCTACGGCGCTGACTCGATGAACATCATCCTGAATGCTACCCAGCCGGGCTCGGGCAAGACCATCTTCTCCGGCGGTTCGGGTAACGAGACGCTCAATGCTTCCGGTTCGACCTACGGTGTGGCTGCTTACGGCAATAATGCCGGCACGACAGGCACGCAGGTGTTCATCGGCGGAACAGGTTCCGACACGCTCGTCGCCGGTGTGGGCGATGCGACGATGACGGGTGGTTCGGGTGCGGCCAACACCTTTGCATTCCGTGACGGTGTTGCTGGCGGTAACTATGTTATCACCGACTTCAACTCCGCTATCGGTAACACGGTCGGCCTGCTTAACTACTCCGAGAGTGAACTGCAGACCGCGCTGGCCAATCAGGTCAGCTCGAACGGTTCCACCACGCTCAAGCTTGACGATGGCACCACAATTCTGTTCCAGAATGTTAGCAGCCTGAATTCGGGCGATTTCCAGGTTTGGTAATTTCCGGATTTTGAGTAGAGAAGCCGGACCTGAAAAGGTCCGGTTTTTTTTTGTTCTCTCGATACGCTGAATATTTCTGACGCAGGGTGTCTGCGTCTCCTGAAACGATACGGTCCTTTTGAGAATGGACATGATGGGTTGGATGCGAGAAACGATATAAAATGTTAAAACACAGTGACTGTTTGATTTTCGTATGAGAAAGCGGCCGGATTATCGTGACTGAAAAGCAACCTCAGGAAGTTCTCGAAAAACGTCTTCGTCATGCTGAGGCGCTGCTGGAATGCTATAGGGGGGCGGCTTTTCTCCATAGTGTGAGAGCTGACGTAAATGCTGGGGATGCCGCGCATGTGCGTCATCTTCTCTTCGGATGGAACAGAAACCCTCTCTCCCGTGTCGGGCGTGTTCTTCGTGGTGGGTGGCTACTTGTGCATGGGCAGACTATAGAAGGGCGTCCCCTGAAGGAGGCTGGTCAGAGAGCCCGGGAAATTGTGGAAAAGGATGGCGTAAAGAGCCTCTATCGACGTGTGAAAAGACGTCTGGATACGCGGTTTCAGGGTCGTCCAAAAATAAAGAGAAAATCTGGGAAAAGTGGTGGAGTACCAGCGGAAAACGCAGAAACGGTCGTGAATCCCTACCGGGAGCCAGTGCCCTCTGCGCGGGAACTCGGTCTGACACCCAAAATACTGATAGTGGCCGAACTCAGCATACCGCAATGCGCGAAGTATCGTGTATGGCAGAGAAAAGAAGAGTTGGAACTGCTGGGCTGGCAAGTCGAGGTCATAAGCTGGCATGATCCGCAGAGCGCCTTGTCAGCCATGCAGACAAGCTGGGAGGTCATTTTCTATCGCACCCCGGCAGCTTCTGTCATCAAGACGCTGATTGCGGAAGCAAAGCGCTTTGGCATCGAGCCTTGGTGGGAGGTCGATGACCTCATTTTTGATCTCGAACTTTACAGTCAAAATAGTAATCTGCTTTCTTTAAGTAAATCCGAGCAGGAAGTTCTGCTTGAAGGTGCGGAGCTTTACCGGGAGTGCCTGCAACTTTGCGGCAGGGGCATCGCCTCGACCCGTGTGCTCGGTGAGATTATGCTCAGGGCAGGCGTCAAGGATGTCTGCATCATCGAGAATGCTCTGGATGGCGAAACTCTGGGGATTGCCGACCGGCTTCTGGAAGAAGAAGCATTTCCGGTCGTAAACGATGAAATCGTCATTGTTTACGGGTCGGGAACGCGCACACATGATCAGGACTTCGTGGAGTGTGCGGCGGGACTGGCTGCCGCCATGGATGTGGAGCCGCGGCTGGTTCTGAAAATTATCGGTGAACTTACGCTTCCTGATGACTTCCAGCGATTCGGTGCTCGGGTGGAATATCTCGAAGGGCGTGATTATGCCGGATACATGGCTGTGCTCGCGGGGGCGGACATAGCCATCGCGCCGCTGGAACCATCAATCTTCAATGACGCCAAAAGTAATATCAAATTTCTGGAAGCGGCTATTCTTCAGGTTCCGGCGGTCTGCTCACCCTGCGATACTTTCCGTGATGTAGTTGATGACAGTAAAAACGGTTTTCTTGCTAAAGATGAAATGGCCTGGCGGGACGCGCTTCTTGCACTGGCGCGTGATGAGGCCCTCCGTGAACGTATTGGGCAACAGGCCCGTCAGGACGTGCTGGAGCGTTATCGACCCGAGGCCATAGCCCGACAGCAGGTTGCCACACAGTTTCCGCCGTCGGAGCATCGCCGCGAAACGGACCGTCTGCGGGTCATGGCCGTCAACATATTCTTTAAACCGCGTTCTTTCGGTGGCGCCACGCTCGTCGCGGAAGAAATGGCGACTCACCTGTCTGCTCTTGAAACTGACATTTCAGTTTTCACGTCCTATGAACCGATTGCCGAGCTGTTTTCCTCCTCTCTGCGTTATGAAATCGAAGGATTGCCAGTCGTCGGCTCACCTCTGTCCACTCATATCGACCCGATTGCAGGGCTCGATAATCCCCGCTGCACAGCCCAGTTTGTCTCGTGGGTGAAAGCATTTCGGCCTGATGTCGTGCATTTTCATTCGATACAGGGGCTGGGACTGGGGATGTTGCAGGCCTGTCTGGAACAGGATGTTCCTTTTGTGGTGACGCTTCATGACGCCTGGTGGCTCTGTGAGCGACAGTTCATGGTCAAGCCAAACGGACGTTATTGCTTCCAGCGTCACATTGATCTTAACGTCTGCCGGTCCTGCCTGCCCGGAGCGATGCATCTCAAGGTGCGTCAGGACATGATGCTCTCGATGCTGAAAGAAGCCTCGCTACTTCTGGCCCCGAGCGAGTCCCATCGTGCTCTTTACCTTGCCAATGGGTTTGCGCCGGAACTGGTGAAAGTGAACAGAAACGGCTTCAGTTGGCCGAAAGCGGCGCGTAGCCCACGTCAGCCGGGAACACCGCTTCGGTTCGGTTTTGTCGGTGGACAGGAAGCCGTGAAAGGTTTTCCGTTGGTCCGTGAGGTGTTCGAGGGACTCGAAAGCGCCGATTGGGAACTGGTGCTGATCGATAACACGCTTAATCTCGGTTTTGCCTCGATGGATGTTTCGGGTTGGGAGGTGAAGGGCAGGATCACCATTCAGCCGGCCTATGGCGATGCGACACGGGACGCCTTCTTCAATTCCATCGATGTGCTGCTGTTTCCCTCGCAGTGGATGGAAAGCTACGGATTGACGGTGCGGGAGGCTCTGGCGCGTGATGTATGGGTCATCTCAACATCTCCCGGTGGTCAGGCGGAAGATATCGTGGATGGCGTCAATGGCGACCTGATCCCTCTGGATGGGCGGCCTGACCCGCTGAAAACGGCGGTGGAGGGACTTCTGGCGCGTCCTGACAGGCTGGATTCCTATGTGAATCCCATGAAAGACAGACTGCCGAATTTTCATGGGCAGGCCGAGGAACTGAAACAGTTCCTGCAATCAGTGGTCCATTAGGGTCGCATCCGATCAGACGGAATTGTCTGGTCGGATAAGGTTGCTCTGTAAACAATGAGTTAGGGCGATATTCGATCAGATGGGTTTGTCTGCTCGGGCGGGTTGTCCGACAGACAATGAGCAGAGTGGTATCTGTGATCCTGTCTGAGCGGATACCGCTTCAGGCTCCCGTGCTGTGGTTCTGCGAGTCCTGAAACCAGTGATGATGACGGATGAATTTACTCTCCGTTGAGAGGTGCCCGATTACTCTCGGGTCATGCTTGATCTCGCTGAATTCTCCAATGATCCGCTACTTGCCCGTGACACTCTGCTTGCCCGACTGAAAGCTGCCGGGACAGTAGGGGAACAGGCGCAACTCCATTACCGTTTATGGGAAATGTGCCAGGTCTGCGGCGATGAGGCCGCGGCTCTGTGGCATCTCGACAGGGCGATGCATCTGGATCCTGTCCAACGACCCGATGCGCCGGATGCCGGGGCCGTCCGGCGGATTGTCGCGCTGAATGTACCCGGAACCTTTCAGGCCAATGCGCCGCTTGCCATGCTGCTGGATGACAGCACTGCTCTCTACACGATGTGGGTATCCGGAGAGCCGCACAGACGGCAGGAACTGGCGGAAAGAATCAGAAAACTGCGACCCGATGCGGTTGTTCTTGCGATGGGAGAAGATGCCCGTCAGAAGGCGGCAATTCTTGAAGCAGAGGCGATTGGCAGGGAGGCCGGTTTTCCTGTGCTGAATGGAGGGGAGCGCATCATGCACATGGCGCGCTCGCTTGTGCCGGAAATACTGGCGGGTATCCCCGGACTTCTGGTGCCGTCCTGTCGTGTGGTATGTGCGCCCTTCGACAGGCTTCCGGATTTTCCTCTGCTTGTCAGACCGGTCTCGTCTCATGCGGGAAACCAGTTGAAACGTATCGACAATCGTACGGATTTTGAGCGCTATGTTCATGAGGTCGATGCGTCTGGATTCTATTATGCAACCCATTTCATCGATTATGTGAGTAAAGATGGCCTCTACAGAAAATACAGGGTCGTTTTTGTAGACGGCGTTCCATACCCTGTTCATCTGGCCGTCCATGATGACTGGGCGATCTGGTATTACAATGCGAAAATGGAGCTGTTCCCGGAAAGGCGGGCGGAAGAGTCCCGGTTCATGCAGGACATGACCGGATTTTTTCCATCTCAGGTAATGAAGGCGCTTTATGGGATGCCGCCACGTATAGGTCTGGATTATTTCGGGCTGGACTTTGGTGTTTTACAGGATGGAACGCTGGTCGTGTTTGAGATAGAGACCGCCATGATCGTGCATGACCGTGATCCCGCTGATGTCTTTCCGTATAAAAGTGACTGTATTGCACGGATCAGGCAGGCGTTTGACCGTATGATCGACAGACATGCCCATACCGGCAAGGTTTTGGAAGAAGAGATAATCGGCGGTATGTCCTGACGGGGTGGGCGGCATCCGTTCGGACTTGGATCACGGATGCCGCCCTAACTCGTTGTTGGTCCGGCAGCTTTATCTGACCTGCTGATGCCGTCTGGCCGGATGGTGTTTTAAGGTGCTCTTCCAGTAATCTGTTCGACAAGATTGTAAAGCAGCCGACCCTTCAGGTTGATCTGTGGTCTATTGGGGCGCGGTGGGTTCTGTTTCAGGTAATCTTCGATCCATTGTGTTTGGAAGGTGCTCTGTTCCGCAAGAGCGTCTTTCCAGTGTCTGACTGACATGAGCCGAAAGGGATTGTCGCGCAGCAATTCGGTTTTGATGAATGGTATGGCTTCTGTTCGCAGGAGCCGCCGCCAGTGTGAATGCATTATATTGGTCTTTTTTATCGATCTGGACAGGATACCTTGTCCGTCGCTCCAAGCGGCTGCTGTTTGAAGTTTTTCTGTCCGACAGGCCACAGCCAGCCCCAGTTCGCCATGCCAGATCAGTTCTTCTCGCGTCATCTGCGTGAAGTCCTGAAGAAACACGCGCTGGATGGCGGGTGCGTGAAAGCTATGCTGTTCGAAACAGATGAACCATGACTGAAGGTGGGGCAGGACATCAAGGGATTCTGCAATACCCCAGACGTCAGCCTCTTTCTGTTCCATACGCGCAAACAGTGTCGGGAGTGGTGAAAAAGGGCCGAACACACTGTCATTCGCCAGCAGAATCCGGGAGGCCTGTCCAGCGCAGCCCCGCAGGATCAGGTCTTTCCATGCACCGAAATCATGTCCCGAATTCGGGCGGGACCAGGGGGTTATTCCAGTCCGCTGGCAGAAGTCGAGCGTGTCGTCCGGGATATTCTCGCAACCGGACAGGGCGAGGTGAATAGTGAAACCGCAGCGGGTCAGTTCGGATAAGTAATAAGCGGTATGAGCGGGAATATCTCCTGTCGGCGCGTATGAGGCAAAGAGACAGATGGCGTCGGGCACGAATATGATCCTCATACGAAAATGGCCGTGCGGGATGTCTGATATCCCCTGTAAATCGTGACGTCTATGCTACGCGATGGGCTTTTCTTTCGATTTTTTATGGCGAGTTGGCGTTTTCCGGTATTTTTTTCTGGTTTCTTTAAAATGTCCACGCTAATAACCGGCTTATTGGCCAGTGGCGTTTGGTGGATAGCTGTGATCCACGCCATTGGTCTTGGTAAGCATCCCAGGAGCGTGAGTGGTCCATGAGTAAAGCTTTTATTGCTGCGGTCATCCAGGATTCGATCAATTGCACAGGGGTGGCCGCAAATAAGGCTGCTGCTGATCTTATGGATGCAATTGTGAAGGAACTGAAGCGGGACGGCGGGTTTACGCTTCCGTCTTTCGGCACCTTTACGGTCAAGAAGACCAAGGCCCGCAAGGCTCTGAACCCGCGTACGGGTGAGCCGGTCAAGGTGAAGGCCGGAAAGACGGTGCGTTTCAAGGCAAGTCCGAACCTGAAGAAAGCCGTCTGAGAGAGGTCTGGTATGGCGGGTTCATCAACCGTCATACCGCTTTCTGGCTGGGGTGGGAGGGATCGAACCTCCGTATGGCGGAATCAAAATCCGCTGCCTTACCGCTTGGCTACACCCCAAAAGCAGTTCGTGGAGATGTTCTAATCTGGCTCCACGCCTGCGTAAAGAGTGATTTTGTCTTATTTCCCGTCCTGAAAATCGTTGAAACTGGCGTCGCCGGTTTCAGATGTCAGGAGGTTTGACGCTCCGTTATCGTCTGCCTCGGATTTCAGGGTCGTAGCGTTGCGGAAAAGCCCCAGCCGCTCGGCGCGATCAAGTCCTGTTTCAAGGGCGACCATCGTCAGACCGAGATCTTCGCTCTCGTCTTTTTCCCATGAACGAAGCGCGTATGCCCACAGGGCGACAACACCCTGAACACGCAAAGCCCCCTCGACGCCGCTGGTCTGTATGCCCGCTGCCCCGGCGATCCAGCGCATGCTGTCAACCGTGGCGCCTCCCAGAATGATTGTGACCAGCGGATCGAACGGCAGGGTTTTCAGGACGGAGAGCACGCCGGGGCGATATTGCTGGAAAACATCGAAGCGCCGCATCATCAGGTCGAAAAGCATTTCCCTGGAAGTGCCGAGCGAGCCATCGTCGATCAGGGCCGAGCGATCCGCCAACTGGCCTAGAAGCAGCAGGACAGAGGTCTTGAAAGGATAGCGGCAGCGAACCTCGCCGACATCCAGCCCGGCATGCCGGGCGATCTCGGGCATTGAGACTTTGTTCCAGCCCTTGCTGCCAGCGAGAGACATCGCGGCTTCAAGCAGGGTGGAGTCGAACTGGTCTTCTTCTTCCATAGGCATGGGAAAGGCTCTTGATTTCGGAGAGGTTCAGGAAGCCAGTTCGCGAGCGCGCCGGGCGGCGGCTGTGACGGCTTCGGGGATGGCGGAAGGCCAGTTTGCCGGTGCGTTGAGCACGGCGAGCGCGGCAGCCGTCGTTCCTCCGGGACTGGTCACGCGACGACGGAGTTCGGCGGCGTCTTCCGGGCTGTGATCAAGGAGCGCTCCAGCGCCGGAAACGGTCTTGCGGGCCAGTATGCGGGCGATATCAGTCGGCAGCCCGAGTTCGGCGGCGGCCTTTTCCAGCAGTTCGGCCAGCAGGAAGACATAGGCGGGGCCGCTGCCGGAAACGGCCGTGACCGCGTTGATCTGATCTTCCTCGGAAACCCAGACGGTCGCACCGACCGCCGAAAGCAGCCGGTCGCAGAGTTTTTCCTGACGGTCTGTGACGCCTGGTGCCCTGTAGAGCCCGGTCATCCCCTGTCCGATGGAACTGGGCGTGTTGGGCATGGCCCGCACGATGGCTGGGGTGGCATCCGATGCCTTGCCGCGCAGGCATTCCGCGATCGAGCCTGCGGTCAGACCGGCCATGACCGACACAATGACCGAGCGTGCGACAATATCGGGGCGCAGCGTCGCGAGTTCCTGCATGACCGGCGCGGCTTTCTGCGGTTTGACCGCAAGAATGACCGCCTCGGGCATGAAGTCTTCAGGGATTTTCGACAGGTCCCTTACAAGGGTGTGTGGCGTCGCCACCACATCCCGGTGACGGTCCATGATGACTGAAGGCGCGAGACCGTTTGCGATCCATGCTTCGAGAAGAGCCCCTCCCATCTGGCCACATCCGACCAGAAGGAGGGGAGGGAGAGGCTCTGTCATCAGGCTTCGCCCATACAGTCGAGCATGGCGGCTTCAAGCGCTTCGGCTGGAGCCTTGCCACCCCAGAGCACAAACTGGAATGCGGGGTAGAACCGCTCGCATTCGGTGATGGCGATGTCCACCATGTCTTCCAGACTCTCCATGGAAGCGCCCGGAGCGCCGCGCAGCAGAACGGCGTGGCGGAACATGGGAGTTCCGCTTTCGACATCGAGCGCGAAATGACCGATCCAGAGCCGTTCATTGGCCAGAGCGATCAGTTCGAAAAGAGCCTTGCGCTGCGGCTCGGGCACTTTCAGGTCGAAGGTGCAGGTGAAATGCATGGCGCTGAGTTCGGTCGACCATGAGAAATACAGGCCGTAATCGCACCATTTGCCGGGTGCTTCGGCCGCCATCTCGGATGAATTGCGCCGGTCGAACGCCCATTCATAACCGCAGACGATCTGTTCCATCAGATCGATCGGGTTGGAGTTGGGAGTGGAGGTGGTCATCGTCAGAGCAGGCATGCTGGCCTCCCAAGCCATGAAACGCGTCCCCGTTACGGGGTGGTTTCGTCTGCGAATCAATGGCGAGCAGTCACCCGACTCGCCACACTGTTCAGCCTATGGACCCGCGCCGTTCCCGGCAAGATGAGCCGTGACTGTTTTTGTGACACTCCGGCCTTCTACTCTCAGTTCGGAAAGGCGGCGCTGTCTCCGCTCCAGCCGGAACCCTGATCATCGTGACCGGGAGCCGTGCTTGTTTCCTCAAGATCGGCGACGCGCTTTTCCAGAGCGGCGATGCGCTGCTCGGCTTCTTCTCCGGCCATGCGGGCGTTGGCGGCGAGTTCCTTGACGACTTCAAATTCTTCGCGGCGTACGACCTGTAGCTGGCCGAGGACTTCGTCAACGCGGGAACGGACCAGCGCGTTGATTTCTTCCTTCACGCCGGCAAAGGCAGAGATCGCGCCACCGGCAACACCGGCTAGGTCATCAAAAATACGCGGTCTGTCAGCCATTCCGGTGCTCCTCGGTGTGGCAGGGCTGTCCGAGCCAGCCCTGTTGTGAAGTTTTGCTTATAAGCGTTGAAAGAGGATTAATCCAACCCACGCCCCCTGTCCTCTGCGCATGCTCATCGTTATAAGACTGAATTCATGATTATCGTCACCGGCGGCGCCGGATTCATCGGATCGTGTCTGGTCGCGTCGCTCTGCGCACGCGGGCTGGATGTCGTGGTTGTCGATCGTCTCCGGGATGGAGAAAAATGGCGCAACCTGAAACGTCATGTTCCTCTCCGTATCGTGGCCCCTGACGATCTTGAGACGCTTCTGGACGACGACACCGTCACGGTGGAGGCCGTCTTCCATATGGGGGCGATCAGCACGACAACGGCGCGTGACGGAGATCTCGTCTGGCGCACCAACGTCTCTCTGTCCGAGCGGCTCTGGGCATGGTGCGCGCAGCAGGGTGTACGGTTTTTCTATGCGTCATCCGCCGCGACTTATGGCGCGGCGGATCAGCCCGCTCTGTTCGCCGATGATCCGGCCCTGCTCGCCACGCTCGCGCCGCTCAATCTTTACGGCTGGTCGAAGCAGGCGTTCGATCTGAACGTGATGCGGTCTCTGGATCAGGGTGGCGCACGCCCTCCGCAATGGGCCGGTCTGAAATTCTTCAACGTCTACGGCCCGAACGAATATCACAAGGGCAACATGATCTCCGTCGTGAAGGTGAAATACGACGAGGTCAGGCAGGGCCATCCGGCCCGGCTCTTCCGTTCGGATCGCGCCGACATTGCCGATGGTCAGCAGAAGCGTGACTTCATCTGGGTCGGCGACGTGGTGAAGGTCATGCTCTGGCTGTATGACAATCCGACCGTCAATGGCCTGTTCAATTGCGGCACGGGGGAGGCTCGGACCTATCTCGATCTGGCCAACGCCGTCTGCGATGCGGCAGGCGTGAAGCGGGCTGTCGAGTATATCGGCATGCCGGACAGCCTGCGCGGGCAGTATCAGTCGTTCACGCAGGCGGATATGTCGCGACTGCGCGCCGCCGGTTACGCCGCCCCCTTCACCAGTCTTGAGGACGGCATTCACCAGTATGTCCGGGATCACCTCTCGAAGGCCGACCCTTACCTCTGACACTTTACTCCATCACGTTGAGGGCCCGCGCAGGGCTGGATTTCAGGAAAATTCCCGTATGCTGCCAGTGCTCATGTTCCCGCAGTTCGACCCGGTGCTTGTCCATCTCGGGCCGCTGGCAATCCGCTGGTATGCGCTGGCCTATATCGCGGGCATCGTCATAGGCATCCAGCTTCTGAAAAGGCTGGTCACATGGGCGCCACGTGTTGCAACGCCTGAACTGGCCGATGATTTTCTCGTCTGGGTGACGCTGGGCGTCGTGCTGGGCGGGCGCATGGGATATGTGCTGTTCTATCAGCCTTCGGCCTTTCTGGCGCATCCGGCACAGATTTTCGCCGTCTGGCAGGGAGGCATGTCCTTCCATGGCGGAACGATCGGCGTCATTCTGGCGATGCTGCTGTTCTGCCGTCGCTACGGGCTGAAATTTCTGGCCTTCGCGGACCGCGTGACGACCATTGTCCCGATCGGACTTGGTTTCGGAAGAATGGCCAATTTCATCAATGGCGAACTCTGGGGGCGCTATGCCGATCCGAGCCTGCCGTGGGCGATGATCTTCCCCGGCACGGATGGTCATCCACGCCATCCGTCGCAGCTTTATGAGGCGCTGACTGAAGGGCTGCTTCTCTTTCTAATTCTGTTATTTGCGGCGCGCCAGCCGAAGCTGCGTGAACGTCCCGGTTTTCTGGCTGGTCTGTTTCTGGTGGGATATGGTTGCGCCCGCATTTTTTGTGAGTGTTTCCGTGAGCCTGATGCGTTTCTTGGCTATTTCTCCTTTGGCGTCACCATGGGGCAGATTCTGAGTATTCCGATGATTCTGGCCGGTGTGCTGCTTATGCTGCACGCATTCCGTGCGCCGATTTATGCGGGACGGAGTGTTGAGGAACAGGAAGGCGCGTGAGTGTGTCGGGTTCGCAGGGCGGGGAAAGACTGGATGCGTTCATGGGGCGCGCCAACGCTGCCTATTACGCCCGGCTCGACCCGTTCGCGGATTTTGTGACGGCTCCCGAGATTTCCCAAATTTTCGGCGAAGTGCTGGGAGCATGGTGCGCGGTTGTCATGCGCGGTCTACCGGTGGCGCCCGGTTCTTCCGTCCGTCTGGTGGAAGCGGGTCCGGGACGCGGCACCCTGATGGCGGATATGCTGCGGGTTCTTGCTCGCCTCGCACCCGACTGTCTGACTGGTCTGTCCGTGCACCTGATCGAGACTTCAACGCGTCTGAGGAAAGCGCAGGGGGAAGCGCTGGCGCAGTGTGGAGTGTCTGTCTGCTGGCATGATGTCCTGTCAGATGTGCCGCCGGGTCCGATGGTTCTGGTCGCTAACGAATTTCTCGATGCTCTGCCCATTCGTCAGTTCGTCCGCACGGAGACAGGCTGGCAGGAGCGTTTTGTCCAGAACGGACAATGGAGCCTGCTGGAGTGCGCCGACGTGCCGCCGGAGGTGACCGGACGTGGCGAGGTTGCCGGAGATGTTGTCGAAATTTCGCCCGCTTCGGCTGGTTTTGTGCGGGATGTGGCGGAGAGACTGCGCAGGGAGCCGGGTGTGGCGCTGTTCATTGATTACGGTACGGCCACGTCCTGTGTGGGTGAGTCCCTGCAAGCGTTGCGGCAGGGGCGTCCGGTCTCGGCTCTGGTCGAGGCGGGCACGGCGGATGTGACGGCGCATGTCGATTTCGCGTCGATGGCGCGGGCCGCGCAGGAGGCGGGAGCGGTGTGTTATGGGCCGGACGGGCAGGGCGATCTGCTGCGGGCTCTCGGCGCCGTCCAGCGGGCGGAAGCCCTGTGCCGGAGTGCGCCGGAACAGGCCGGGGCACTCCGGTCCGGTCTGGACAGGCTGATCGGCCCGGACCGGATGGGGCGTCTGTTCAAGGCTCTGGCCATAGCCTCGCCGGAGGTGGCGACTGTGCCGGGATTTTCAGAAAAAACAGCGGGAGAACAGCAATGAGTGTCGGGCTTACGCCAGACTCGGTTGTGCAGAGTCCTTATCTGTCCTTTGTACGCCATGGATTTTTCACGCGTCTCGGAGGCGCTTCGGAAGGGCCGTATGCCAGCCTGAACTGTTCGACCCGGTCGGAAGACGATCCTGCCGCCGTGACGGAAAACCGCTGTCGTGTCGCCGGTTTTTTCGGTCTGCCGAATGAATCGCTTCTGGGCGTGTCACAGGTGCATGGTGACGGCGTGATCACCGTCACCGAACCGTGGAAACCCGGTGAGGGCGGCAAGGCGGACGCGATGGTGACTTCCCGTTCCGATGTGGCGCTGGGGGTCATCACGGCGGATTGCGGTCCGGTCCTGTTTGGTTCGAAAGATGGAACGGTTGTGGGCGCGGCTCATGCGGGCTGGCGTGGCGCTGTCGGCGGCGTGCTGGAGGCGACGGTCCGGGCAATGGGGGCGCTTGGCGCGTCGGCTGCGGAAATCGTGGCCGTCGTCGGTCCCTGCATTGCGCGGGTGAGTTATGAAGTCGGGGCTGACATGCGGGATGCTGCGCTGGCAGCGGATACGCAGGCGCAAGCATTTTTTGTGACGGGCCAGCGGGAAGGTCATTTTCATTTTGATCTGGCCGGATATTGCATGGATCGCCTGCGTCGCGCCGGAGTGACATCCGTGGCGTCCGTGGGGCTGGATACGCTTGGAGACGAACGACGCTTTTTCAGTCATCGCCGTCGCACTCTGGCGGGCGGTGGTCCCATCGGGCACCAGATTTCGGTGATTGCGGCAGGAAGCGGGGTTGGGCCGGGTTGATGAAACGGATTTTTTCAAGGCTTCTTCCGCTTTCAGCGACCTGCCTGTTGACCGGCTGTCTCTCGGTGCCGCACCCCTTCGAGCATGATGGCAAAGCGCAGAAGGGCGGCATGGCGACGGCGCCGACATCCCGTCTCGATATTCCTCTACCGACCGACAGAAGCCTGAGTCCGGAGGGTGAAAAGCTCTGGGCGGCGCAGGTGACACAGGCGCTGCTCGATCAGTCGATCCCGGCGATGGCTCAGCCTGTCCGGCCCGGCGACTGGTGGGTGAAGCTGCATACCGAGCAGCGGGGTGATGCCATCGTGCCGCTTTATTCGCTGATGACGCCGCAGGGTACTGTCCGTGCGACGCAGGAAGGGCCGGGTGTTCCGGCGGCTGTCTGGTCGGCGGGTGGTCCGGAAGTGTTGCGTGAGGCGGCACAACAGGGCGCGGGGCAGATTGTCAGTATTCTGACCGGTGTCATGGCTGAAAGCATGGAGGAAGATCCGAAAAGTCTGAAGCATCGGGGCGCGCGGATTTTCTTTCAGGGGGTGACGGGCGCGCCGGGCGACGGCAACATTTCACTGGCGCGCGCTTTTGTCGTGTCGTTCAAGGAAATGAAGGATACGATACAGACGTCCCGCACCGATGCCGACTTTACCGTGACGACAACGGTCAAGGTGACGGATGGCCCTGAGGGCACACGGGGGCATCCGCAGCAGAACATCCGCATCGACTGGCGTGTGACTGACAAGGATAACAAGGAAGTCGGGATTGCGACCCAGCTTCATGACATCCCGGCTCATTCGATGGACGGCATGTGGGGCGATGTCGCCATGGCGGCAGCGGAAGAGGCGGCGGGGGCGGTTGAGGAAATGATCACGCGCTATTCGAGCCGGGACGCCACACCGATACCGAAGCCGCAGGAACCCGCGAAAAAGAAATAGTTGCCTGCTCCAGCAGATATTCCAGCAAGGAAAGTGAAGAACGCATGTCAGTCAGGATAGACCGGGTCGTCACGCGGGGCGGAGACAAGGGGCAGACGTCCCTTGGAGACGGAACGCGGCTGAGCAAGGCTGATCTTCATGTCGAGGCGATCGGCGTGCTGGATGAGGCCAATGCCGCTGTGGGTGTGTTGCGGAGTCATGTCGTGGACCCGGATCTGTCCGGAAAGCTGATGGCGGTCCAGAATCTGCTGTTTGATATGGGCGGTGATCTCTGTATGCCCGAGGGCAGCAAGCATGCGAAACGTCTGACAGACAGCGTTATCGTGCCGCTTGAGGCCGAGATCGAAAGACTGCGTGTCCTTCAGGTGCCTCTGACCAGTTTTATCCTGCCGGGTGGATCGGTGTCTGCGGCCTGGGCGCATATTGCCCGTACAGCGGTGAGGAAAGCGGAGCGCGCGGTTGTGGCGCTGTCCGGGCAGACAACGATCAATCCTGTTCTTATGCCGTTATTGAACAGGCTCTCAGATTACTTCTTTGTACTTGGACGACATCTTAATGATGACGGCAGGCAGGATGTGCTCTGGCAGCCCGGCGCCACCCTGTTTGCAGACACACACTGAATTTCATGTTTCTTGATAATTTGTATCAGTTGGTTGCTGCAATTCTTGCCGGATGACCATGTAAGCTTTCATGGCAAAAAGAATATCTGCGGGTTTCTTGTAGTAGTGAAAGCTTCGTGCTACCTGTCATCCCAATCTCGTAAAAGATGATTGTCGGCTCAGTTCTGTCCCGGCGAAATCCCACAGATCATGGGCACTCAGAGTTATATCTGGCGATGCGTCACGTCGGCGGTCTCTGCTTCTGCAGGATCTGTTTCTGTGATGGCCGGAATGACTTGAAATTTGAAAGTATAGTAGTGGATAGTGGATTATTGAAAAGATCCTCTCAGGCTGACCTGCTGGAGGACAACCTTACGGATCATGACGCTGAAGAAGCAGCCCTGCGTGCGCTGAACCGCATGGGGTCACACAAGGCGAGCGCCCCGACGTCCGGTGGCAATGTGCCGCGCCAGAATGCGCCACGCCAGAACGATCAGCAGCTTCGTCTGTCGCCACGGGCCGGTCAGGATGCGGCGGGGCAGTTCCGCAAGCGCCGCTTTGTGCGTGATGGAGATGTGCAGGTAGAGCATAATCCGTTCTCACGGCCTGCTGCCCGCACCACGTCCGCGCAGTCCGGTGATAGCGAGACGAAGCTTGCCAATCGCGCTCTTGAGGCGGAAAGACGCGCCCGCAATGATGCCGAGCGTCAGGTGCAGGAACTTGAAACGCATCAGCGTTCGCTTGAGACCCGTCTTGGCCACGCGCAGGTTCTTGTGGCCGAGCTTAAGGAAAACCTTGCGACACGTGAGGCGGAACTGGCTGCGATGAGACTGGAACTGGCTGGCGAGCAGCTTGCCTTGCAGCAGGCTCGCGCTGACATCAAGGCGCTACGGCAGCAGACCCGTTCCGTTCCTCAGAAAAACGTCGCCAGTCCGCGCGATGTGGAAATGGATGAAGAAGGCCAGCAGCCTGTGAAGTGGTGGAAAGACTGACTGTTACTTCTTCGGTCTGTTCTTTGACTCACGGAAAAGAGCATCTGGGATTGCTGCGTGCGATCGTTGTGCTCTCCTGCGTCTGCCAGCTTGCGGCCCTGCTGGTGCCAAATCTGATTTCAGGTTTTCTGGTTCTGCTACAGAGCGTCATGGAGGCGCTGTTTCTGCCCTTCCGCCTACTGTTTAATCTCGCCCTGTGGCTGACAACAGGGCGTCAGATCAGTGAGGCAGTGTCCAGTGTGGGACATGCCATTCCGCCACGCGATTTTTCCGATGTTTTCTATCATGATTATGCGCCGGCGGCTCTGCTGGTCGCTGGTCTGCTTCTGTTTGTTCTGGCGGTCGGTCAGCGGAAAAAATGGTTTCTCTGGCCGTGTTTTCTGATGCATGGGCTGGCGGGTTTTATGATCGGACTGCCGGAGGCCGTTCTTCTGTTTCCGTCTCTGATGGCAGAAATTGTCGCGTTCAGAAAGATGGATGTCGAGGGGTAAGGGAAGTCAATTTCCTTTGTTTTTAGGCAGATTTTGCATGTTGCTCACCTGATCGGATACTGTTTCAGGACCGGCAACGTTTCGGATTGACCTGTCCGCATCCGCAAGGGAAGCTACTTCATTGTCTTCACTCTGTTGATAGTAAATCAGTTTTCAAAAACGCCGTTTGGGGGCGCGTTCAGGAAATCTTTCCGCAAGAAGAAACACTTTATAAAATCGTTGGTATAGACGGCTTGTCTCAAGGAATTCTTGTGATTGTCGAAATTCCACGTAATGGAAAGATATGTTCTGTAATACGAAATTGAAAAATGATCTGATTTTATGAAGTGAATTTTCAGGAATTATGGTGTTATGGAATATTGTTTTCGGTTTTTTAGGAATGAATTTCCTGTGGCAATCCTCCCGAAAATACAGAATTTTCGGGAGGCGGCGCACATGCTGGAGATCAGTGCGTATGGGCGTGGCGCTTGCCGCGATAGACGCCCGGATGACCTTTATGACTCTTCAGGGCTTCTGCGGCTTCCAGATGCGCCTGCGCTGTCTGCTGGAAATCGGTGGCAAAGCTCTTGAGATCGGCATCGGATGTAGCGGCTGCCTCATCGCCTGCCAGCTTCACGGCGCTCGTATGTGACTGGATGGCGTTGGCAATGTAGCCCTTATCGAATTTCGCGCCTTTGACGCCGCCGAGATCTGTAATGATTTTCTGGTCGTCATCATTGGGTGATGTGGGCAGGGTAATGCCATGTGCCGACGCAATGCTGGCCAGACGGTCTTCGGCGCTTGTATGTTCGGAAATGGCATGCTGGGCGAAGCTCTTGACGCCGGAGGTGCCTGCGTTGGTCAGAGCGATCTTGCCAAGCGCCACTTCGGTCAGATTGGCTTCGGCGACCGTCTGCACGAAGGCTGTATCCGCTGCTGAAAGAGACGGAGGCGCTGGTGGTGCCGGTGGCTGCGTTGCTGAGCATGCCGCCAGACCGCCGAGGGCTGCAACAGCAGTTATTTTTTTGAAGATATTCATGAATCTACTCTTTTATTGCGGGTTTCCCCGATGGTGGAACCAGGGCACGGAGGTTTGTTTCTTGCCGGTTTCTCTTCTCGCGGTTACCACGGCGTTTGTGACTTGGCCAATCATGGAAACGGTAGCGGGCCAGAAGCCGAACGCACGGCGTCCCGCACAGTTCATCAGAGTGTTCAGGAAAGGACTGACATGATTATAGCTCGTCTTTGGCGTGCGGCTGCCGCCTTTCTGGCGGCTGTTGCCGTGGCCATGGGAGCTGTCGCCGCCCATCTCCCGATTGAGCGGTTCGGGCTGCCGGAAGGACGGGAGATCGTTCGTGAGGCGGTGCAGATGCAGATGTGGCACGCGCTGGCGTTGCTGGCATTGGGGGTGGGACTACGCTCGCCTTCACGTTTGCAGGCGCTGGCTGGCTGCATGATGCTGCCCGGTCTCATGCTTTTCTGTGGCGCGCTCTATGTGACGGCCTTTTCTGGCCATCATCTTGGAAGCGTTGCGCCGACAGGAGGGTCTCTCCTGATCCTGTCGTGGATTGTGCTTGGTGTAGGATTTCTTGCCCGTCATGACTGATGATATTTCTGTTGGTAGCGTCTATGTCGCGGCTCCGGGATTTGAGGACGTTCTACAGAAGGAACTGGAACGGTCGGGAGTGACGCTAGCTTTCTGGCATGGGCGTCTGGTGGTCTGTGAGGCGCCTCCCATGGTCAGTGTCTGGGCGCTTGATGTCTGGACATCCCCTGAAATCCACACGATTGTTTCAATTGGAGAAGCGGCGCGCCTGCTGAAAGGCAGGCAGCGAAACTGGTCGCTGGCGCCGGTGGAGTTCTTCCGAAGGACGTCGCTGATTGTCGATAAACTCCCGCCCGTCAAGGCGGCGCCGCTGGTGTTCCCGCAACTGCCACCGACAAGTCCATTGGGGGGCTGGACGCTTCTCGCTCCCGACAGGATTCTGTTTTCCCAAGCCAAAACAAGCCCTTTCCCGATGGGTGAGGTGAAATTCGTTGAGGATCGGGAGGGGCCGCCCTCACGCGCCTATCTCAAGCTGTGGGAGGCCTGTACCCGGCTGGGGCGCTGGCCTGTGCCGGGGGAAACCTGTCTGGATCTGGGGGCGACGCCGGGTGGATGGACGTGGGCTATTGCGAAACTTGGAGCCAGTGTAACGGCAATCGACCGTGCGCCGCTTGCTCCATCCGTCGCCGCCATGCCCGGTGTGAGGTTCCGGCAGGAGAGCGCCTTTGGTCTGGAGCCGAGCAATGAAGAGCGTGTGGACTGGCTTTTTTCGGATGTCATTGCTTATCCGGAGCGTCTTCTGACGTTGGTGAAACGATGGATTGAAGCGGGACGGGCGGCAAGGATTGTCATGAGCGTGAAGTTTCAGGGTGAGACCGATTTCGCCATTCTGGATCAGTTCGCGGCCATTCCCGGAGGACATCTCGCGCATCTGTTCCACAACAAGCATGAGGTGACCTTTTTCTGGTCGGAAAACGGAATCTTCTGAAATCTGCATTCTCTTGTTGCGAATGTCTTTTGTGACAGTGAAAACACGACATCACGGATCCACTTGAGGGGAAGGAGATGTGATGCGTTTTCTGAAATTAGGGTTGTGCCTGACGTGCTGTGTCGCGCTGGCTGGTGTGATGTCCGAGGCTGCCATGGCCCGGACAATGACGACGGCGCCTGTCGTTGGCGATGATCCGGTGCATCCGGTTGTGGTGCCGTATCCTGTGCCGGAAATGGCTCAGGCGCAGCTTCAGGCGGCGATTGCGCGCGCCAAGGTGAGCGGCAAGCCGGTTCTGCTGGATTTTGGCGGAAACTGGTCTCCCGACTGCTGGTCTCTGTCGGGTGTTCTGGCGATCCCGGCGGTGTCGGCATGGATTGCCCAGAACTTTGAGGTCGTGGTGGTCAATGTTTCACGCCGCAACACGAATCTTGGTATCGGGGAGAATTATGGTGTCGAGATTACGGCGGTGCCGTCCGTCCTGATCGTGTCGTCTGACGGAAAAGCCCTCAACGCAGGCACCATTGGGGCCCTGTCCAATGCGAGCAAGATGACGCCCCAGTCGATTGTCGATCAACTTGCGGCATGGGGCAAATTGAACTGATTCATTTCAATCAATAGTTTTTAAAAGATTATTTTATCTGTCTTTAAACCGGAATGGCCGTGCGCCTAGCGGACCAAGGGCACGAAATTATTTGCAGGTGTGCTGACCCGGTCATTTCGGTCCGGTTGCTCCGGACATTATTTCAGTCAGATCGCCCGTTCCGGATGAAAGCCTGCGGGGTTCATTTCGGACGTTCCGGCGAATTGTAACGCATGTCGGGTGAAAGACGCGGCACTTTCCGCCCGCTTTACAAAAAGTGTAATTCTGGAAACAGACAGGCCGGAGGAATTACCCTCCGGCCTGTTTTTTTGTGGCTCAGGCGGATTTGAGCTGAGCTTCGGCAAACTCGTAGTTGGCGAGCTTGTCGAGATAGTTGGTGATGTAGTCAGGACGACGGTTACGGAAGTCGAGGTAATAGGCGTGCTCCCAGACGTCGAGGCCGAGAAGCGCCGTGCCCTGACCTTCGGCGAGCGGGTTGCTGCCGTTGGCGGTCTTGGTGACGGCCAGCTTACCGTTCGGGTTCAGAACCAGCCATGCCCAGCCGGAGCCGAACTGGGAGATCGCTGCCTTCTTGAACTCTTCCTTGAAGGCTTCGACACTGCCCAGATCTTCCTTGATCTTGGCTTCGAGAGCCGGCGGGATTGCGCCGCCGTTGGAGGACAGGTTCTGCCAGAACAGGATGTGGTTCCAGTGCTGACCCGCGTTGTTGAACACAGGAGCCTGAGCCGCATCACCTTTGACGGCGAGAATGATCTCGTCGAGGGACTTGCCCTGAAGCTCCGGCTTGGCTTCCACGAAATTGTTCAGGGCTGTCACGTAAGCCTGATGATGCTTGTCGTGATGAAGCTCCAGAGTCTCCTGGCACATGCCTTTGGCGGCAAGGGCGTTATAGGAGTAAGGGAGGGCAGGCAGTTCAAATGCCATGATGATGGTCTCCTTGGATTGCAATCTCGGACACAGGGCACGAATACAGGGCGAAACGATGCCGCCCTCAACAGCTATGGTCCACCCGGAAAAGCGTCAAGGGATGCCTGCGTGATAGATGGCTGACAACTTCCTGAAAGGTTCAACGCAGGTATGGCGGAAAGAGATCCATTAAAAATGGAAAAGCCTGACTGTGAAACGACAGCACGTTTATGTGATCCCGATCGGTTTTTCTGTGCGATGCTCCTGCCGCAGACCATCAGGGTGGCGGCCTTTACGCTCATTGCGCTGAACTGTGAGCTGTCGAAAGCCCTTGTTCTACCTGTGTCGGGCACGGTGACCGGCCCGATGGCGGGTCTGATCCGGCTCCAGTGGTGGCGGGATGTGGTTGAAAGTCCTGAGCAAGGGCGACAGTCCCGTCATGAGATCGCCGTGGCGCTGGCGGGCCTGCTGGAGGGCGGCATTGTCCGTAAGGCCCCTCTGCTGACACTGATTGACGCGCGGGAGGCGGAGTTGTGCCGTTTCCCGGACTGGACGGCGTGGCGTTCGGCCATGCTGGATGGCGCCGGCATGATGCAGCGGATGGTCGGTGAACTGCTGGGAATCGCAGATGAAACGATTCTGACCGCTGTAACCCGTACCGGTGCGGCTTTTGGCACCGGGATTCTGGTGCGGTATCTGCCGCAGGTTCTGCTCAGTGGACGCATGCCTCTGCCGGAAGAGGTGTTCGCGAATGTTGGACTGTCTGTTCACGCTGACGGCGAGGCGCTTCTGGAAGGCACGAGACTGGAGACAATCGTAAGCCTTCTGCGACGGGAAGGGCTGGCATTTCTGCCGGACCGTCAGGAAATCCGGCAGGCAAGACTGGCCATGCTGCCTGCGATTCTGGCCCGCAGGGATCTGGCCCGTCCGCCCGTTGCGACTGGCGCGGCAAGGGGTGTTGGCGACCGGCTGGCTGTGATGGCGGCGGGAGTCATGCCGACGGTTCTCTGGAATGGTCCCCATGCGGGCTCTGCCCACGCCCGCAAGGGTTCACGGGCCCCCTGACTTGCCGATCAGGGCTTCCGGAGGCGGGAGGTGGGCAGCACCTCCTTGACCTTTCTTCAAGAAAAAGGGCCGTGAAGAAAATTGGAGAGATCAGGGGCGCTGACCCCTCCTGTGTTGCCCGGTTTAGCGATCGTTGGCGATGGTGTTTTCCATGACCCGGATGAGCGAGGAATAATCCTCGTCGGGTGACAGGCGACGGGTCAGGGAAAGTTGCTGTGTGGCGGCCGCCAGTGTCGGAACCGGCACGGCTTCACGTGCCGCCGCATCCAGCAGCAGGCGCATATCCTTCTGCATGAGACGGGCCGGAAACTGCGGCGCAAAATTGCCGTCCTTCGCTGCTTTCAGCTTGCGTTTGTGATGAGGAGAGATCACCGCGACCTGATCGAGCGCATCGAAGAGCATGGAGCGATCCAGCCCCGCAGACAGGCCGTAAGCGACCGACTCGGCGAGAGTGGTCAGTCCCGCGCCCATGATGCCATTGATGACGAGTTTCAGACGCGCGCCGCTGCCGGACGGACCCGCGTGGATGGTGAGCTTGCCGATGGCGTCAAAAATCGGCGCGGCCCTTGCCACGTCCTCCCCGTCTCCTCCTACGAGGATGACGAGACTGGCGGAATCAGCCTCCGGCGTGCTGCCTGATACGGGAGCGTCAAGCACGGTAATGCCGTGTTTCTGACCGACGTCATACAGGGCTGCCGCGGCTTCTGGCGACACCGATGAGGTGTTGATGAGCAGGGAGCCTCTGGCCATCCCTGCCAGAGCGCCGTTGTCGCCATACATTGACGCGGCAAGGGCTTCATCGTCAGGCACACAGACCACAACCGTATCCGCCTGCTTCGCAAGGGTCTGCGGTGTCGGAAACATGGGAACGGAAAATGAGGGGGAGCGACCGGAAGGTGTGTAGGCGCTGATTGTATAACCTGCGGCCGCGAGGTGATCGCCCATCCGGCTGGCCATCGCGCCAAAGCCGATAAATCCGATGCGTGTCGCGTTTTCGGGAGAGAGTCTTGTCATGCTGGTCAATCCTGTCCTGATCCAGGCCGGAATATCGTCTGAAACAATACCTGAACGATAAGACAGTTTTTTTGAAAGCACTATCTCCGCCCTGCCTCCAGTTTCTGAGGTAGGATACCGCCAGTTTACGGGGTTATCGGTCTGCCATGTCTATGGGAGGGAGGGCGTGAAGCGGGAGGGGGCTGTGACCCTATTCCGGAGAGTCGATTTCCTGCCGGATATCCTGAAGGAGTTTTGTGAAAGACGCCTGGCACAAATGGCCATTTTGCAGGTTATGGCGTGAGAGCTGTAGGCTGTTCGCAATTCTGAGCCCGTCGGGCATGCTCGAAATCTGACCGTTCTGAAAACTGACACGGGAGAATGGCACGCCACAGGCCGCGAGCGTCGCATTATGCGCAAGCACGCCCAAAGTCAGGACAACCCGCAGATTGGGTAGTGTCTGTAATTCGGTACGCAGGAAATGATTGCAGGCCACGACATCCGACGGCAGAGGCAGATCGGAGCGCGGGGGAGACTGGATAACGCTGATAAACCGGGTCTTTGCAGGCACTAGTGCACCGTCCCCGTTTTCATTCGCACTGCGCGAAAGAAAACCGGCTTCGACCAGCGCTTCGTAAAAAACGGTTTCGGTCTGGGTATCGAAGTGGGAAGGATCGTCGCTTTCCTGCGGATGGATGAAAGCTGGCGCTACGATCAGAAGACTGGCGTTGGCGGGACCGAAAGGGAGTCGTTGCTCGGACAGTCCGGCGCTGGAGCCGGGCAAGGTGATGCGCGGGCAGACTGCGCTGTTGTCCGTAAAATCCATCGTGCCTGAAAGAGCGACGGCAGATGAGGTAACGACTCCCATGGGATAACATGCTCCTGAAAACAGCCCTCCATCCCACCGGGGAGTAAGAGGTGGGATGGAAGGAATATGGTGGGTGGGCCTATTCGGGCTCGCTCAGTTGATCTGCCGGATGGCGAATCGGGGTCTGACGGGGACGGGGTTCAGCCGGTCGGCGCGTGATGTCGTCCGCGATATCGGCCAGATCGACAAACTGGTCAGCCTGCCTGCGGAGGTCGTCGCCGATAAGAGGCGGAGAAGAGCGCATGGAGGATACGACGGTGACGCGGACGCCCTGACGCTGCACGGCTTCAACCACGCGCCGGAAGTCCGAATCGCCCGTGAACAGGACGGCATGATCAATGCGGGGCGCCGCTTCCATCATGTCCACCGCGATTTCGATGTCCATGTTGCCCTTGATACGACGGCGACCGCTCTGGTCGGTGTATTCGCGCGCTGTTTTGGTCACCAGAAAATAGCCGTTGTAGGACAGCCAGTCCGTCAGCGGCTTGATGGGAGAATATTCCTCAGTATCGAGAATCGCCGCATAATAATGGGCTCTCAGGAGGTGGCATCTCCGTGCGAAAAAATCGAGCATCTTGCGGTAATCGACGTCGAAACCAAGACCGCGGGACGCAGAGTAAAGGCTTGATCCATCAATGAAGAGGCTGGTGCGTTCAGTGTTATGAATGATCATTAAGTTTGTATTCCTTTAATACCGATGACTGTATGGTGAACAGGTTAAGACTTGGTTATGTGTCGCTCGAATCCCATTGGATCTTTTCACAGGAAGGCCGGGGCGTGTTTCAGGGGTAGGAGGATCAAGGTGGTGCAGGTCGTGATAGCCATTGGTGCGAACCTTGCCGGTTGTGATCCCGTTGATGGAAGAATATTACCTCCGGCCGCAACCTGCGACGCCGCGGTGGAAGCCCTGCGTGGCCTCCCCGGACTGAGTGTGAACGCCGTGTCCCCGTGGTACGAGAGCGAGCCGGTTCCACCCTCCGGTCAGCCTCCCTACATAAATGGCGTCGTGGTGGGCAAGTCTTCTCTTTCACCGCAGGCTCTGCTTGAGGCCTTGCACGGGATTGAGGCTTCATTCGGGCGGGTGCGCAGCGTGGTGAACGCGGCCCGGACGCTGGACCTGGACCTGATCGATGTGGGGGGGCTGGTCATAACGGAGGGCGCTCCCCTGCTGCCGCATCCCCGGGCTCATGAGAGGGCCTTCGTGCTTCTGCCTTTGAGAGATGTCCTGCCGGACTGGCGGGAGCCGGGCTCGGGAAAGACGGTGCAGACCCTGCTGGAGGCGTTGCCTCCTCAGGGCATCCGGCGGCTGGAGCAGGGCGGGAGTGGTGGAGGCTTCCCTTGCAGTGGGGATGATGGTAAGAAACATCTTTAACAAAATTTTCGGGAGGTCCGCCCCATGGCGCGCGTCACAGTCGAGGATTGCGTCGAGAAGGTGCCGAACCGCTTTGAACTGGTTCTGCTTGCCGCTCAGCGCGCACGCAACCTGTCCCGCGGTGAGGAACTGACAGTCGATCGCGATAACGACAAGAATCCTGTTGTCGCGCTTCGTGAGATCGCCGAGGAAACCGTCCAGCTCGAACCGCTGCGCAGTGATCTGGTGCGCTCTCTGGCGCGTGCTCCCGAGCCGGAGCCGGCTGACGAAGAGGTCATGGATCTTATCCCGACCGAACAGAACATCTTCGGTCTACAGGAAAGCTCCGCCGAGGAAGAGGTTACCGATCTTTCTCCGGAAGAAATGAAGGCCGCTTTTGAAGCCGAAATGTCAGGTCGCGGCAAACGCTGATTCCTGTCTGACAGACTGCACCGCCGGACGCTCTCTTTTCCAGAGCGTCTGACGGGGACTGAACCTCCTCCGGTCAATCATGGAGATTTTCGTTATCCCCGCGCTCCCTCCTGCTGCTCAGCTATTTGACTGTGGCCTGTCCGGTGGAAAGGCATGAGAGTGGAGCAGGAACAGCATGCCATGCTCTCCCGTGGCAGGAGCGGGGCGCTTCCCGAAAATGATGAAATCGTCGAGGTTTCAGCGGATCGTCTGATCCAGCGTATCCTGCGCTACAATCCGGATGCAGACGTTGCGCTCGTCCAGAAAGCCTTCGAGGTCGCGCGTAACGCGCACGACGGCCAACTGAGGGACGCGGGAGACCCCTACATCACCCATCCGCTCTCCGTTGCGATGATCCTCGCCCGGTTCCGGATGGATGTGCCGTCCATCGCGACAGCCCTTTTGCATGATACGATCGAAGATACCGGCGTCACCGTCGAGACGCTGAGGGAACAGTTTGGTCCCACGATCGCCGAACTCGTCGATGGCGTCACCAAGCTGACCCGTCTGGAACTTCAGTCCGACCGTACCAAGCAGGCCGAGAATTTCCGCAAGCTCGTGCTGGCGATGTCGAAGGACATCCGTGTCCTTATCGTCAAGCTGGCGGACCGTCTGCACAACATGCGGACCCTGCATTTCGTGCAGCGCGAGGACCGCAGACGCCGCATCGCCCGTGAGACGATGGATATCTATGCGCCGCTCGCCGGACGCATCGGTATGGATCGCGTCAAGACCGAGCTTCAGAATCTTGCTTTTGCGCAACTGGAGCCGGAAGCCGACGCCACCATTCGCGCCCGTCTGAATTATCTGCGCGGGCAGGGTGCGGACATCATCGAGGACGTCAAGCGCGAACTGATCCGTCTCTGTCATGAATCGGGTCTTGAGAGTGTCGATGTGAAAGGGCGGGAGAAATCGCCCTATTCGATCTGGGAAAAGATGCAGCGCCGCAATGTGGCGTTCGAGCAGTTGTCCGACATCATGGCCTTCCGTCTCATCGTGGAGTCGCGGGAGGAGTGTTACGCCGCGTTGGGTGCGATTCACGGCGCTTTCCCGATGATCGCCGGACGGTTCAAGGATTACATCTCCACGCCGAAGGCCAACGGCTACCAGAGCCTTCATACCGGCGTGACCCTGCGTCACCCGCGCAACCAGAAAATTGAAGTTCAGATCCGCACCGAGGAGATGAATGACATCGCCGAAAATGGTGTGGCGGCGCACTGGGCCTACAAGCAGCTTCCCACCGGAACGGTATCGGACGACGCCACGCGGCAGATGAAGCGCCCGCGCTGGGTGCAGGATCTTCTTGAAATTCTGGAAGATTCCGCTGCTCCGGATGAGTTTCTCGAAAATACCAAGCTCGAACTCTATCAGGATCAGGTTTTCTGTTTCACGCCGAAAGGCCAGTTGATCCCGCTGCCCGCCGGGGCGACCCCGGTCGATTTCGCCTACGCCGTTCATAGTCAGGTCGGTGATTCGTGCGTCGGCGCGAAGGTGAATGGGCGGCTGGTGCCGCTGCGGTACGAGCTTCAGAACGGCGATCAGGTCGAGATCATGACCGCTCGCGGCGGTGCGCCATCGCCGTCATGGGAGCGGTTTGTCGTCACCGGCAAGGCCCGCGCCCGTATCCGCCGTTATGTCGCGCAGCAGCAGCGTCAGGTCTCGCTGGATTCCGGCAAGGCGGCTCTGGCCAAGGCGTTCCGTCAGGAAGGCGTCGATGGTTCCGAAAAAGTGCTGGAGACGCTGCTCAAGGAACTGAAGCAGGCCTCTGTCGAAGACCTGTATGTCGCGGTCGGCACCAACAGCATCGGCCCGCGCGATGTGGTTCACGCCGCCTACCCGGAACTCCGCCGCACCACCCGTGGCCCCCGTATGGTGCCGGGACTCGTGGCGCGTGCGCCGATGCCCAGACCAAAGACGGGAGGCGCCGGAATGGCGCCGCTGGTCGGGCTCGGGGCGGGGATTGCCGTTCATTTCGCGGGATGCTGCCATCCGCTGCCGGGAGACAGGATTGTCGGCGTCGTGGCCAGCGGCAAGGGCGTCACCATCCATACGGCGGCCTGCCAGACGCTGGAATCCTTTGCCGCCACACCGGAGCGTTTTCTGGATGTGGACTGGGATTACGAGGCGCTCGGGCGGATCGGGAAAGCTGGCAGCGAGCCGTTTGTTGGCCGCGTCACTGTGATCGCCGCGAACGAGCCGACCATGTTGGCGACGATCACCAACGGTGTGTCCAGACAGGATGGCTCGATCGTCAATCTCAAGATCGTGCATCGCCAGCTCGATTTCATGGAAGTGCTGGTTGATGTGGAAGTACGTGACCTGCGGCATCTTTCGGGTGTGATCGGCGGACTCCGTTCCGTGGAGGGGATTTCACAGGTCGAACGGGCGCGGTCGTGAGGGGTTTTTCGGCATGATCATCGGCACCGGCATGGACCTGTGCGATATGCGCAGGATCGAGAAAGCCATCGAACGCTTTGGTCCCCGCTTTCTGGACCGTGTCTTTACGGAAACCGAGCGGGCTCGGGCGGAACGCCGTAGCGGACAGGCCCGGATCGGCGCTTACGCCAAGCGCTGGGCCGCCAAGGAAGCCTGCGCCAAAGCGCTTGGGACAGGCTTTGCCGATGGTGTGTTCCATAGCTGCATCGGCGTGGGAAATCTGCCGTCCGGGCAACCGCTGCTGACACTGACCGGAGGGGCCGCCGTCAGGCTGGCCGCCATGATTCCGGCTGGTATGGAAGGGCGTCTGCACCTGTCGATGACGGATGATACACCGTATGCACTGGCGCAGGTCATGATCGAGGCCCTGCCACGCCTCTGAGCGCTTTTGCTTGACAGGCGCGGGTCGCCTCGGCTTCATCCGCCCGCCCGGTCAGGGTGCGATAGCCTTGCCGCGTGGCGGGGATCAGGCGGAAACAGGGGACGGAATGAAGCCGACGGACGAAAGCGTAACGACGCAGGAGCATGGGACTGCCCGCAGAGGGGAGAGCCTGTTTGACTTCGTGCGCTGGCTTGCGAGTGTCATTCTGCTGGTTCTGGTAGTGCGCACATTCCTCTACGAACCGTTCAACATCCCCTCCGGCTCGATGATCCCGACGCTGCAGGTGGGGGATTATCTGTGGGTTTCCAAATACAGCTACGGCTATTCGAAATACTCCTTCCCGCTTTCTCCCAACCTGTTTCAGGGACGTGTCTGGGGCGCTGAGCCGCATCGCGGCGATGTGGCGGTGTTCCGCTTCACCAAGAACCCGTCCATTGATTACGTGAAGCGGATTGTGGGTCTGCCGGGTGATCACATCCAGATGCGTGACGGGCAGCTCTATCTGAACGGAACGGCCGTCCCCTGTGCTCCTGAAGGCGAATATGCCGAGCAGGATGAGTATCACATGGGACGGGAAGGGCACCTGTGCCGTGAGACGCTGCCCGGAAGCGCCGGACGGCTGCCGATTGAGCACGGCGTCCTGCGTTTTCCGGAGGACGGGCAGCGGAACGACACGCCTGATTACGTTGTGCCCGCCGGTTATTTCTTCGCCATGGGCGACAATCGCGATCACAGCGCGGACAGCCGGTTCATGGGGGATGAGGATCAGGACCTCGGCTTCGTGCCCATGGAGAATCTTGTGGGCCGGGCAGGTATGATCTTCTTCTCGGTGGATATGACGCACCCGATCTGGCAATTCTGGGCCTGGCCGACGGAAATCCGGTGGGCCCGGCTTTTCCATGTCGTGCACTGATCGACAGTGACGAACGGGGATTTTGTGGAACAGACCGTACTCGACAGGTTGCAGCAGCGGATTGGGTATCGCTTCGCCAGCACGAAGCTGCTTGGGGAAGCGTTGACCCATCGTTCCGCGGCACACCAGCGGCGCACGGGGAAACGCTCAGGAAAAAACCAGACCAAGGGCGCGGGCTCGAATGAACGGCTTGAGTTCATCGGTGACCGTGTGCTTGGGCTGCTGATGGCGGAATGGCTGCTGGAACGCTATCCGGATGAGCAGGAAGGGGCGCTCGGTTCGCGTCACGCCCATCTGGTGTCACGCACAGCACTGGCGCAGGTGGCACAGGAACTGGGACTGCCCGAGGCTCTGGATGTCGCCGAGCACGAGGACAAGGCGGGGATACGCGGCACGGCGAACGTGCTGGCGGATGCGCTCGAAGCCATTCTGGGCGCGCTGTATCTGGACGGTGGGCTTGAGCCGCCCCGCAAACTGGTCCGGCAATGGTGGGGAAGCGCCATCATCGCGCAGGCGAGGCCACCGAAAGACCCCAAAACGGCCTTGCAGGAATGGGTGCTGGCCCGTGGGCTGGCTCTGCCCGCCTATGAGGTGATCAGCGCGGACGGGCCGTCACATGCCCCCTGCTTTGTCGTGGAAGTTCACGCCGCCGGTATGGTCGGCGAAGGAGAGGCGGGTAGCAAGCGGGCGGCTGAAAGTGCCGCCGCGGCCAACCTGCTGGAAAGATTTAACACTGCACCGGGAGCAGGACGGACATGACAGAAGAGACACGGTGCGGGTTCGCCGCGCTGGTCGGGGCGCCGAATGCAGGGAAATCGACCCTGCTGAACCGTATGGCGGGCGCGAAGCTGTCGATCGTCAGCCCCAAGGCGCAGACAACGCGTTTCCGGGTGCTCGGTATCCTGATCCGGCATGCAACGCAGATTCTGATTGTTGATACGCCGGGCATCTTCCGCCCGAAGCGCAAGCTCGACCGCGCCATGGTGGCGGCCGCATGGTCAGGGTCCGAAGATGCGGACGTCACGCTGCTGCTGATCGACGCGAAATCCGGACTGGATGAAGCGACGACGGCTGTGGTCGAGCAGTTGGCGAAGGCCGGACGACGTGTCTGGCTGGTGCTGAACAAGACGGATCTGGTGACGCCGCAGTCCCTGCTGCCGTTGACGGCGGCGGTCGCCGAGATGATCCCGGTCGAGCACGTCTTCATGATCAGCGCCCGGACAGGCAATGGCGTGGACGATCTGCTTGACCGTCTGGCGGAGTCCCTGCCTCTCGGACCGTTCCTGTATCCGGAAGACGACATGACCGATCTGCCGGATCGGTTGCTGGCGGCGGAACTGGTGCGTGAGCAGATCTTTCTGCAGACGCATGAGGAAGTGCCGTATGGCGCGACGGTCGAGACGGAAAGTTTCGTCGAACGTCCGGATGGCTCCGTACGGATTGATGTCACGGTCTATGTTGCCCGGGCGAACCACAAGGCGATCCTCATTGGCGAGCGGGGTCGCCGTATCCGGGAAATCGGCCTCAAGGCGCGGCTTCAGCTTGCCGACCTGCTGGACCGCCCCTGTCATCTGTTCCTCAATGTGAAGGAGCGCGCTGGCTGGGATGAGGAGCGGGCGCGCCTGCGGGCCATCGGGCTCGACGATAACGCCTGAGTCGTGCCTTTTTGAAGAACGGCTTGATGAGACAAAGGGGTTGAGGGGGATGGTAGTACTTTCCTCGGCTTTCTTTGCAAAAAGCATAAATGTGCTTCTGTGTAGCGTGGCGTCTCTGTTTGAGACTGCACGCCAGTCTGGTCGGTTGCTCTTCGGGTGTCTGGTGCCCGGACGAATTCTGGACGCAAGAGCTGTTGTGTCGGAGCGTTGTCTGAAGCGCTGAAAATGGGAAGGTGCTGATCCTGCTGGAGGCCCGCGTCAGACGGTTAAACCTGAATTTTATAGGGATATTTACGTCTGTTCTTGTGATACGCGTCATCGGGCGATATGACGTGGCCTCGGGTTCCATGTCCTGTCGTTCGGCAGAGCGATGAGGGACGTGGACATGCCATCCGAATTATCCGCGCATTGAGGTACCATGAACATCACCGCTGAAGGCCCCGCCACGCCGCGTCGTGCGCTCCTGAAAATCTCCGGTGAGGCGTTGATGGGCACCGGCCAGTATGGTGTTGACGCCCAGACGGTCGACCGCATCGCGGCTGACGTCGCCGCAGTCGCACAGAGCGGCGTTCAGGTCTGCCTCGTCGTCGGTGGCGGCAATATTTTCCGCGGCCTGACAGCCGCTGCACGCGGTATGGATCGCGCCCAGGGCGATTACGCCGGGATGCTGGCCACCGTGATCAACGCGCTGATGGTGCAGAATGCTCTGGAACGGGAGGGCATCCCCACCCGGGTCATGTCGGCCATTCACATGTCCTCGATCGCCGAGCCATATATCCGTCGTCGCGCTGTCCGCCATATGGAAAAAGGCCGGGTGGTGATCTTCGCCGCTGGGACGGGCAACCCCTTCTTCACCACGGATACGGCGGCAGCCCTGCGCGCAGCCGAGATGGACTGCGATATCCTGCTCAAGGGAACGCAGGTGGACGGCGTCTATGACTCCGATCCCCGCAAGAATCCGGACGCCAAGCGCTATGAGAGCCTGACATATCTTGAAGTTCTGTCGCGCGATCTCAATGTCATGGACGCGGCGGCCATCAGCCTCGCCCGTGAGAACAGACTGCCGATCATCGTCTTCAATATTCACGAAGCGGGTGCGTTCCAGCGCGTGCTGCGTGGCGAAGGGCCATTTACACGGATTGAAGAAGCCGGTTGATACAGCGCAAAGACGTTCATCAATTATTCATGTTTGAATCGGTGTGTGGATCAGCACCGCCGGTCTGTTGAGGGGAGAGCCGCCGTGGCTGAGCTGGACACGCTTACTGAAGACCTGACACGCCGTATGGAAGGAGCGATGGAAAGTCTTCGTCGTGATTTTGCCGGTCTGCGTTCCGGACGCGCCAACGCGGCTCTGCTGGAGCCGGTGCGTGTCGAGGCTTATGGTGGTGAAGTGCCGCTGACGCAGGTGGCGACGATCGCGGCTCCGGAAGCCCGCATGCTGACGGTTCAGGTCTGGGACCGCTCGCTGGCTGGTCTGGTGGAAAAGGCTATCCGCGATTCAGGTCTGGGTCTCAACCCGGCGGGCGAAGGTCAGACCATCCGCGTGCCGATTCCCCAGTTGACCGAAGAGCGTCGTAACGAACTGGCCAAAGCTGCCGGTCGTTATTCGGAAGGCGCTAAGATCGCCGTTCGCGGTGTCCGTCGTGACGGCATGGACAAGACCAAGGGCTTCGAGAAGAAGGGTGAGATCAGCGAGGACGACGTGAAGACGTGGTCGGACGTGATCCAGAAGCTCACTGACCAGTATGTGAAGAAAATCGACGAGGCGCTTTCCGAAAAAGAGCGCGAGATCAAACAGGTCTGATCCCGCGGATGCCTCTTCCACTGGCAACGGCGACAACGGGTCAGGCTGCGATCGGAGAGTCTTCGGACGGCGCGATCCCCCGGCACGTTGCGATCATCATGGATGGAAACGGACGGTGGGCGGCCTCCCGTGGGCTGCCGCGCATCGCCGGTCATCGCGCGGGAGCCGAGGCGGTGACCCGCTGCCTGAAGGCTGCGCGGACGCATGGGCTGGAATATCTGACGCTCTACGCGTTTTCGTCTGAAAACTGGCGGCGCGGCCCTGATGAAGTGGCGGATCTGAAGGGTCTGCTCCGCTTTTATCTCCGTCACAAGGTGGCGGAACTGCACAGCCAGCAGGTACGCATCCTGTTTGTCGGTGAAGTATACCGTTTCGGCCCTGATCTCTGCGATGAGCTTGAGCGGGCTGAACGGCTGACGGCGCATAATACCGGCCTGACGCTGCTGCTCGCCCTGTCCTATGGAGGGCGCAGCGAAATCGTGCAGGCCGCGAAGGCGCTGGCGAGGGCGGCGCAACGCGGCGAGATCGACCCCGATTCGATTGATGAGGATGTCGTGTCGCGTCATCTGCTGACGGCGGGCATCCCAGATCCGGATGTCATTGTCCGCACGAGCGGTGAGCACCGGCTTTCCAATTTCCTGCTCTGGCAGAGCGCCTATGCCGAACTGGTTTTCCTCGATCAGCTCTGGCCGGATTTCAATGAAACCAGCTTCATGCGGGTGCTGGAGATTTACGCCCGCCGGGACCGTCGCTTCGGTGCGCGCCCGGCGTGAGCAGGCCCGCCCCTCAACCGGCCGTGACCGCCAGAGGCTCGAACTGGCAGGATCTCAGGCCGCGCCTCATATCCGCAGCGGTGCTCATCATCGTGGCCGCGACGGCGATCGGGGCGGGGGGCGTGATCTATGGTGGTCTCATCATTCTGACCATGTGCGGGCTGGCGTCGGAGATGGCCGGACTGTTCGGGCTGTCGACGCGGTCATGGCGTGGCGTGCTGTATCTCGGCTGGGCCTTATGTGCGGGGATCGTGGCCTATAGCGGACGCTGGACGCAGCTTGCCGCCTTCCCCATGAGCGCTTTCATATTCGGCCCGGCCCTGTGGTGCGGCAATGCGATCATTGGCGCGGCGGGCGCTTCGCTGTTGTGGCTGCGCCTCGGTGTCGATACCGGCATATGGTCGGTGGTGTTCGTTATCGCTCTGGTCGTGGCCAGTGATTCCTCGGCCTATCTGGTGGGGCGTCTTGTCGGTGGCCCGAAGCTGGCGCCGTCCATTTCTCCCGGAAAAACGCGTTCAGGCGCTGTGGGTGGTCTCGTCGGCGCCATGCTGATTGGCGTGGTGCTGGCGTGGCTTGCCGGGAAGAATGGTGGTCTGCCGCTGTCTGTAGTGCTGTTCCGGAGCGCGGTGTGGGCTGTGTTGCTGGGTGTGGTGGCGCAGACAGGCGACCTGATCGAGAGCGCCGTGAAACGCCGGCGCGGTGTGAAGGATTCCGGCACGTTGCTGCCGGGCCATGGTGGGCTGCTCGATCGTTTCGATGCGCTGCTGGCGGTCGCGCCGCTAGCAGCGTTGCTGTCTCTGGCGGCGCGGCATGGCGCGGGTTTCTGGACTGTCGGGGCGGACGATATTCTGGTCGCCCTGATGAGAATGATGGGGCGCTGACGGAAGCATGACGGGGCTTCGCTGTGGGGTGCTGTCGTTTTTTCGGGATAAAGCGGGTAGGATGTAACGGTGATGAAGACAGTAACGGTTCTGGGATGCACGGGAAGCATCGGCTGCTCGACGGTCGATCTGTTGCATCAGTCGGGCGACGATGTGGCGGTGCGGGTGCTGGTCGGTGGCCGGAACGCCACCCTGCTGGCCGAGCAGGCGAAAGCGCTGCGTGCGGAACAGGCCGTAATCGCCGATGAGACGCTGCTGCCGGAACTGAAATCCCTGCTTGCCGGAACCGATGTAAAAATCAGTGGCGGTCGTGCGGCTGTAATCGAGGCCGCTGGCGTGCCCGCCGACTGGACCATGGCGGCGATCACGGGAGCCGCCGGTCTGGAGCCGACCCTTGCCGCCGTCAGGAATGGTCGCACCGTGGCGCTGGCCAACAAGGAAGCGCTGGTCTGCGCGGGCGATGTCATGCTGCGCGCCGTCAAGGACGCCGGTGCGACATTGCTGCCCGTCGATTCCGAACATAACGCTGTCTTTCAGGCCATGGCTGACCGACAGGCTGATCAGGTCGAGAAGATCATTCTGACCGCGTCCGGCGGGCCGTTCCGCACGGCGACGCTGGAGCAGATGGAGGCGGCGTCGCCCGCGCAGGCGCTCAAGCATCCGACATGGAGCATGGGGGCGAAAATCAGCATCGATTCCGCCTCCATGTTCAACAAAGGTCTGGAAGTCATCGAAGCCGCCCGGATTTTCGGTCTGACCGAAGACCGCATTGACGTGCTGGTGCATCCGCAGTCGGTTGTGCATGGTATGGTGCAGTACACGGATGGCAGCCTGATCGCCCAGATGGGTTCCGCCGACATGCGTATCCCCATCGCGCATTGCCTTGCCTGGCCGAAGCGCATGGCGACGACCTCGTCCCGTCTCGATCTGGCGGCTTTTGGAACACTGGTTTTCGAGGCGCCGGACCCTGTGCGCTTTCCGGCCCTTCGTCTTGCGCGACAGGCGCTGCGTGAGGGTGGAGCGGCATCCACGATTCTCTCCGCCGCAAACGAAGTGGCTGTTGACGCTTTCCTGAACAACCGTATCGGCTTTCTCGATATTCCCCGGATTGTCGAGGCGGTCATGACGGCTCTGGGCGCTCCGGCGATCAATGATCTGGACGCTGTCCTGCACTGGGATGCGCAGGCGCGACGTGCCGCGGAAGAGCGTGTCCTGAAGCGGGCTGCCTGAGCCGCCATGAATCCCACACCACGCTGCGTGTGCAAAGGAGTATGACCCATGCATGACCTGATCCGGACGATCCTCGCATTCTGCGTCGTCCTTGGCGTTCTGGTCTTCATCCATGAACTCGGTCATTACCTCGCCGCACGCTGGCGCGGGGTGAAGGTCGAGACGTTCTCCATCGGCTTCGGGCCGCCGCTGGTCCGCTGGACGGACAAGGCCGGGACCGAGTGGCGTGTCGGACCGATCCCGTTGGGCGGGTTCGTTAAACCGCATGGTTTCGAAGGCCCCGATGAAGCGACGGACGAGCAGAAGGCGGCTTGGGAGACGGGGCGGACCTTCCATGACAAGCCGGTCCTGTCGCGGGCCATCATCATTCTCGCCGGGCCGGTCTTCAATTTCGTGCTGGCGTTTGTGCTGTTCGTGCTGCTGTTCGCAACCTGCGGCCAGCCCATTCCCCGCAATGAAGTCGCCGATGTAAAGGCCGGGAGCGCCGCCGCGACCGCCGGTCTGAAGGTTGGCGACAAGATTCTCGGGCTGGGTGATCTGGGCAGTTCTGACGTCGCCGCGATCCAGAAGCAGGTCGCTTCCGAGCCGGGGCAGCAGACGACCATTCATATCAGGCGCGGCGCTGAGGATATGATCCTGCCGGTGACGCTGGGAGAAGTGGCGGGAACTTCGGCGAAGGCGAAGCCCATCGGCCAGTTGGGTATCGAGTTCGCCTCGACGCCCGGCGAACCACAGTCCTTCCCGACGGCGGTCGTCAGCGGGGCGAAAGCGACCTGGATGACGACCGTTCAGACGCTGGACGGGCTGGTCCAGATCATCACTGGTCAGCACACGGCCCGGGATCTCGGTGGACCGTTGCGGATCGCGCAGATGTCCGGACAGGTGGCGCAGTATGGCTTTGCCAGCCTGCTCTCCTTCATGGCGCTGCTTTCGGTCAATCTGGGGCTGATCAACCTGTTCCCGGTGCCGATTCTGGATGGAGGCCGTCTGGTGTTCTATCTGGTGGAAGCGATTCGGGGCCGGCCCGTGCCGAAAAAGATACAGGAACTGGGGTTTCAGGCGGGCTTCGCGCTGCTGGCGGGACTGTTCCTGTTTTCCACCTTCAACGATCTTTCGCGCTTCGGTCTTTTCAGGTGGCTGTCCTCGCTGGCGGGGTGAGGTGGCTCCACGGGACGGCCTGCCGGGACAGCCGTCGGGACGCTTTCGGTGTCTCGCCAGCGGGGTTTGTTAAAAAAACCTTTTGCATAATGCGGAAAACCGGCTTCTCCGGCTTGCGGGATGACCAGAAGTTCGGATAGTCCCATGATGGACGCAAAGCTGCGTCCCAGGGGAGGAAACCGCGCCGGTCGCGCCGGTTCCTGTTTCCCTGAAAGTGACAGTTCGGAAAGGCTGCCTTGATGGTGACAATTCAGGACGGAAAGGGTGCTGGTGTTGAAGAGTAAACGTTCGGCTCTGCTTGCATCGGTGTGCCTGCTGCCCGCCCTGTTTTCCCAGAAGGCTTCCGCCCAGTTCATGCCGGTGCATCAGCATTCGGCGGCGCCGCGGCAGACTGTCGGCGATGATGTGGTCTCCCGCAATCAACGTATCGAGGAGATCGAGGTCCGCGGTAATGACCGTATCGAGACCAGCACGGTCCTGTCCTACATGGTCGCGCGTCCGGGCGACACCTTCAATCAGGACGATCTCGACCGTTCGCTGAAGACGCTCTACGCGACAGGTCTGTTCAAGGATGTGACGCTGCATCGCTCCGGTAGCGTCCTTCAGGTGCAGGTGGTCGAAAATCCGATCGTCAACCGGATCGTCTTTGAAGGCAATCATGCGGCGAAGGATGAAGATCTTCGCAAGGTGATCGGCCTGCGTCCCCGTGCGGTTTTCACGGCTGAGTCGGCAACGTCCGATCGGCAGAAGATTCTTGAGGTCTACGCCCAGAAAGCCCGTTATGGCGCTGATGTAACGCCCCAGTTGATCAAGCTGGCCCATAACCGTGTTGATGTGGTCTTTCAGGTGAACGAAGGCCCCCAGACACTGATCAAGCGCATTGCGTTTGTCGGCAACAGGCATTTCAGCGAAGCGCAGCTCGCCAGTGTGGTCTCCTCCAAGGAAACGGCCTGGTACCGCTTTTTCTCTTCCGCCGACCAGTATAACCCGGAGCGGTTGCGGTATGATGCGGAACTGCTGCGTCGCTACTACCTCGCGAACGGGTTCGTCGATTTCCAGATGGTCAATGCGACCGGTGAAATGTCGCCTGACCGCAAATCCTTCTTCGTGACCTTCACGATCAAGGAAGGTCCGCGCTACCGTCTTGGCAAGATCGATATCCGTTCCAGCCTCAGGCATATGCCAGCCCTGAAGCTGCGTAAGTATGTCGAGGTCTACCCGAACCAGTGGTACGACGGAAACGCGGTCCAGCAGAATGTGACCAACATGGAGGAGACCCTTCAGAGCGAAGGCTATCCGTTCGCGATGGTCCGTCCCGAGATCGCCCGCAACCCGGAAAAGCAAATCGTCAATCTTCTGTTTGACGTGAGCGAAGGGCCGCGGATGTATGTCGAGCGGCTGGATATCAACGGCAATACCGTGACGCGTGACAATGTCATCCGTCGTCAGATGCCGATGTCGGAAGGCGACCCGTACACGCCGGTCCTGAAGAAATACGCCAAGCAGTCCCTTGAGGATCTGGGCTACTTCAAGACGGTCACGATCAGTCAGGGACAGGGTTCCGCGCCGGACAAGGTCAATGTCTCGACCGGTGTCGTGGAAAAGCCGACGGGTGAATTCTCTCTCGGTGGCGGTTACTCGACCGACGTGGGTGTGATCGGTAATATCGGCCTGAAGCAGCACAATCTGCTCGGCACTGGTGTTGACGCCGGTATTTCCGGCACGATGGCCTACTACCAGCGTCAGGTTGATGCCTCGATTACGGATCCCTACTTCCTGAACCGCAACCTCGTTGTTGGTGCGGACCTGTTCTACATCAACAACCATTACCAGACATATCAGAACTATTCTGAAAGCCGTTACGGCATCACCCTGCGTATGGGCTACGCCTATACCAACCATCTGTCGCAGTCCTTCAACTACTCGCTGATGGAACGTGGCGTTTCAGGTGTCTGGGACCATTCCTCTCAGTACATTCTTGATAATCAGGGCCATTCTCTGCTTTCACAGCTTGGCACCACGATCCAGTATGACACCCGTGACCGTCGTATGCTGCCGCACAAGGGCTTCATCCTGCGTCTGGGTGGCGATGTGGCCGGTCTTGGCGGCAATGCCCGCTATCTGCGTGGCAAGTTCGACGCCGCCTACTATCTGCCGCTTGATGACCTCATGAACAATCATGACTGGACTATCGAGTTCAAGGCAGGCACCGGCTTCATGACCGACTGGGGACATAGCAAGGACTGGATCATCGACAATTTCTATCTCGGTGGTAACAATCTGCGCGGCTTCTGGGATGGTGGCGTTGGACCCCGTGCCATTGGTCAGGATACGCCGCCGGGTGCGAACCGCGCTGGCGAGGATATGCTGGGTGGTCGCTTCATCTATACAGGGTCGATGACGGTTCATTTCCCGATCCCCTATGCGTCTTCCATGGGGCTTCGTGGCCGCGCCTTTGTTGATACCGGCAGTCTGGCGGGTCTGCGTGTTCGTCGTCGCCTGACCAACCCGGAGAAGGATGGCTCCTTTTATCAGGGCGTAAGTGGCGACAGCCTGACGCCCCGCATCAGTGCCGGCGCTGGTTTTTCCTGGAAAAGTCCGTTCGGTCTGTTGAATATCGATTGCGGCGTGCCGATCCGTCGCAGCCACAATGACCGTACGCAGCTTCTGCGCTTTGGCTTCGGCCAGCAATTCTGAGGTGATGATGATTCGTTTCTCACGGGCCGCTGTTCTGGCCTCTTCGATGCTGCTTGTCGCCGGTGGAATGGTCTCCGGCGATGCATTCGCCCAGACGGCTGGTGGCGGTGGATGGTTCGTGCCGAAGGCGGCGCACCCTGTAGCTCCTCCTCCGGCTCATGTGCCGTCCCACGCCAGCCGCCCGATGCCGCAGCCTGCTGAAGATGACGGCAGCGGTGACGAAGCGGACAATTCATCCCGTCCGCCGCCGGTTCTGCCGCAGCCAGCCATTCCTCCGGCTCCGGGACTGCCGAAAGCCGCGCCTCCGCCGACATCCGTTATCGGCATGATCAGCGTTGCAGACGTCATGCGCCAGTCTCTGGCCGGGCAGCAGGTCGAGCGTGAACTGGGCGGTCGTCGTGACGAACTGGCGCGTGACGCACAGCACGCGCAGGCTGGCTGGCGTGAAGAGCAGCAGAAGCTGCAAAGCAACGCCAAGAGCATGACGGCTGATCAGATCCAGTCGCAGGAGCGTGCTCTACAGTCGAAAGTCATGCGGGCGCAGCGTCAGTTCCGTGACCGTAACCGCGTCATTCAGGAAGCCGCTCAGGTGGCTCTGGGACAGATCGAGCGCGAGCTTGTGCAGGTGATCCAGCAGGTTGCGGGCAGCCACGGGATGAATCTTGTCCTGCATAGCGAGCAGGTCGCCCTGCATGTGGACGGTCAGGACATCACCAACGAGGTCGCCAAGCAACTGAACGTGGTTCTGCCGACCGTCTATATCCCGGCTGCAAACGAAGATCCGGAAGTTCTGGCCAAATCCGGTAAGATGCCGACGACGGCTTCACCTCCGCCTGGTCCGGCGCCAACGGTCAGTCAGGCGGCATCACCCGCACCCGCTCAGGCTCCGGCGCAGAAGTGACCGGACAGAGGGTGGTCTGACATCATGGTGCGTTCTCCTGACACTGTGCTGGGTGATCAAGGGACGGCGGGCGTGGCCAACGCCCGCTTCTTCACCCGCAGTGGTCCTTTTTCAGGTGAGGAACTGGCCGAGGCGGCAGAGGGGGAGTTTATTCCTCCTCGCGAAGGCGCCGAGGCGGGACGACGCTATGTCGGGATTGGCCCTCTTCAGTCAGCAGGTGCCACCGAAGTCAGCTTTCTCGATAACCGGCGCTATGCGCCGCTGCTTGACGCAACTGCCGCTGGCCTGATCATTGTGGCGCCTGCTTTTGCGAAGCGTGTGCCTCCGACCAGCGCGGCAATTGTTTCTTCCAGTCCTTATC
This sequence comes from Acetobacter sp., assembly GCF_022483985.1. Lineage (NCBI taxonomy): Bacteria > Pseudomonadati > Pseudomonadota > Alphaproteobacteria > Acetobacterales > Acetobacteraceae > Acetobacter > Acetobacter sp. The sequence goes on from NZ_JAKVME010000002.1 coordinate 479,937, forward strand.
TTGCCTGGTCACGCGTTGCACGGATGTTCCATCCGGCGCCTCCGGCGAAACCGGGTCGTCATGCGAGCGCCGTCATCGGAGAAGGAGCGATCGTTCCCGCTTCCTGTGAAATCGGACCTTTCGTGGTCATCGGAAACGGCGTGGAAATCGGAGAGGCAACCATTATCGGTCCTCATACTGTGATTGGCGATGGGGTAACCATCGGCAGGGATTGCCGGATCGGGGCTCAGGTCGTGGTGTCGCACGCCACGCTTGGCGACAGGGTCACTCTGTTTCCGGGAGTCCGTATCGGGCAGGATGGGTTCGGTTTTGCGGTCGGTCCCGCAGGTTTTGAAAGTGTGCCGCAGCTTGGACGCGTCGTGCTTGAGCATGATGTGGAGATCGGGGCGAATTCGACAATTGATCGCGGTTCGGTGCAGGACACGGTGATCGGCGCCGGTTCCCGGCTCGACAATCTTGTTCAGATTGGCCACAACACCCGTCTGGGCAAGTGCTGCATCGTGGTGTCGCAGGCCGGTATCTCCGGCTCGACCGAACTGGGTGATTTTGTCACGGTCGCAGCGCAGGCTGGTCTGATCGGACATATCAGGATCGGCACGAAAGCCCGTATCGGCGCGCAATGTGGCGTCATGTCGGATGTTGAGGCTGGCGCGGATGTCATCGGCAGTCCGGCGATGCCGTTCCGGGAGTTTTTCCGGAATGTGGCGACGTTGAGAAAACTGTCAAAGAAACCCGGCGCCGGGGACGAATGACAGAAATTGGCGCAGCAAGCGCATTGGGAATGGTTTGAGAGACGTGGATCAGAAACCTGAAACGCAGGCTCCCGTACAGGAGCCGACCCATATTGAAGCCGTGGACATCATGCGGATCATGGAAGCGATTCCTCATCGCTATCCGTTCCTGCTGATTGACCGCATGGTTGATGTCGAACTGGGTGCATCGGCTGTCGGCGTGAAGAATGTTTCCGTCAACGAGCCTTTTTTTCAGGGACATTTCCCGGCGCGCCCGGTCATGCCGGGTGTGCTGATTGTCGAGGCTATGGCCCAGACTGCGGCGACTCTCGTGGTGCTGACGCTGGGGAAGGCATTCGAGGGTAAGCTGGTTTATTTCATGACCATCGAGAATGCGAAATTCCGCCGTCCGGTTGGTCCGGGTGATCAGTTGCGTATTCATGTCGTGAAAGAGCGCCAGCGGGCGAATGTCTGGAAATTCAAGGGTGTGGCGCGTGTGGACGGCGTGTCGGTCGCCGAGGCCACCTTCAGCGCCATGATTATGGAATAGGAGCGCGCCGATACGGGATGTCTGACTTCCGTTTGGAGGCAGATGTTCCTGATTGTGATTCTGCCGGTCCACGAATTGCCGTAATTGACGTGGATACGGGAAACGGCGGCAATGGAGGCAGCTCTGGCTGAAGCGATGAAAATTAAGGAAGCAGGCCTCTCCCGGGGGCTGGAGTCGTTTCCCGAAGGCATCCATCCCACGGCGATCATCGCTCCGGAAGCAAAGCTGGGCAAGGGCGTGCGGATTGGTCCGTGGTGTTCGATCGGTCCGGATGTCGAGGTCGGAGACGGCGTGGAGATGGTGGCCAATGTCGTGGTGGACGGCCATACACGCCTCGGTGAACACTCGCGTTACTATCCGTTTACGACAGTCGGGCTGGCGCCTCAGGACCTGAAATATAACGGAGAGCCGACGCGCTGCGAGATCGGCGCCCGTACGGTTGTGCGTGAACACGTCACGATCCACCGGGGCACCGCCACGGGAAGCGGCCTGACCCGCGTGGGTTCTGACTGCCTGATCATGGCCAACGCCCATGTGGCTCATGACTGCACGCTTGGCGACCGTGTGATCATTGTCAACAATGTGGTTATGGGCGGGCATGTCTTCATCGCGGATGATGCCCGCGTGATGGGTTCGGCGGCGATTCACCAGTTTGTCCGGATCGGTCGTGCGGCGCTGGTCGGCGGCGTTGCGGGCGTTGAAGCGGATGTCATTCCCTATGGCAGCGTGCTGGGAAACCGGGCGCGTCTGGTCGGACTGCACTGGATATGGTTACGCCGTAATGGCGTGATGCTGGAAGAACGCCATCGGATGCGTCAGGCGTTCCGGCTGCTGTATCCGCGGGACGGTCAGGGCGATGTTTTTGCAGCCAGGCTTGAGCAGGTCAGGGCGCAGTTCTCGGATGATCCTCGTATTGCTGAGATTCTGGCGTTTATCGACGCCCCCTCCCGTCGTGGGCTTGTGCGTATTGCAACGAGTGATTTTTCCACAAGCGAAACGGAAGCCGGTTAAGGCGACGGGCGGTGAGTGGCTCTGACGCATCGCGACGTTGCGTTGGCATTCTTGCCGGAGGTGGTCCGTTGCCGGGGCAGGTGGCCGCCGCCGCTGCCGCTCAGGGTCGGGATGTTTTCATTGTCGCCTTTCAGGATTTCGCTGAACCTGCCGTCGTTGAACCTTGGCCACATGCCTATGTGCGCCTCGCGGCAGCGGGTGTAATCCTTTCCGAGCTTCGCAGGCATGACTGTCGCGACATCGTTCTGATCGGCCCCGTCCGGCGACCGTCCTTTCGCGATCTTCGTCCTGATGCGGATGGAGCGCGTATTCTCGCCCGACTCGGCCGGGCGCTCTTCTCCGGTGATGACGGGTTGCTGGGAGCGCTTGTCAGAATTCTTGGAGAGGAAGGCTTCACTGTCCGTGGGGCGCATGAGTTCCTGTCGCAGTCATTGGGATCTGGTGGCGCTCTCGGCCGTCATGAGCCTGATGATATGGCCCGCGCCGATATTGAACGCGGCGTTGAAGTGGTCCGGGAATTGGGCAGGCTGGATATCGGGCAGGGATGTGTCGTTCAGAATGGCGTGGTGCTGGCTGTCGAAGCCATGGAAGGTACCGACGCCATGTTGAAGCGCGCAGGTCAGTGTCGCCAGCCCGGTGAGGGCGGGGTTCTGATAAAACTCTGCAAACCTGGGCAGGAGCGTCGGGCTGATATGCCGACGATCGGTCCGAAAACGATTGAAGAAGCGGCGCAGGCGCGGCTTGTCGGGGTGGCCTTCGAGGCTGGCGCGACCCTGCTGACGAACCCGGAAGCCTGTGTTGCAGCGGCGGATGAGGCGGGTTTGTTTCTGTTTGGTGTTTGAATTCGGTAATCCGATTATCTGGTGATACTGTTTGTTCCCGTTTTAAATTATGGTATATATAAAGAATAAATATATTTATTGAGTATTTTTTTTGTTATAATGTAGCGCAATACATAATATACGTTGAAATTTTTATTGAAGGTCAGGTGGTCTTGTCCCAGAATTCATCTAAAATGATTTCAAGCCCTGTCGGTCGCGATGTATCTGTCGATATCATCCGTGGAATCGCCATCATTCTGGTGGTCTTGGGACATGCAAATCGAGGTCAGATAGAAGCGAGGGGTATTGTGCCCACGAGTTTACAGTTTCTCGACTTCGTTATCTATGCAGTGCATATGCCTGTATTTTTTCTGCTTTCAGGGTATTTCACGTTTATTTCATTGAATAAAAGAAAAGAATTAAAATTTTCACAGAGTAGATTTAAAAATATAGTGTGGCCATATGTCGTGTGGTCATTTATTTATTGTATTGTTGGGCATTTAATGTCGTCGTTGACTCATGTGAACCATATGGTGACTTGGTATCAACTTCTGACGATCGGTTGGAAGCCAATCAGTGTGCTCTGGTTTCTTTATGCGCTGTTTTTCATGCAGATGGGTGCTGTTCTGTTGTGGCGTCGTCCAACCATCGCTCTGGCGCTCAGTCTCACGGCTGATTTTGCCGTGTTTCTTGTTCCCTCCGGTATATTGCCCGGGATCGTGATGGATGGTGTTGTTCAGGCACCATTTTTTTACATAGGACTTCTGCTGGCTGAGAGAGGTTTGCCTGCCCTGCTGCCACCCATCAGAAAACCGGGTGCATGGGCCGCAGGATTTCTGGTGGCTTATGTCCTGCTCGCCTATGCGATGTTCGAGGCGCAGGCGGGGCGACCCGTCCAGTTCATCATGTTGCCTGTGGCTCTGTCTGGACTGCTGGGTCTGGCATGTCTCAGTCGTGCGCTTATGCTGATGCCTTCCCTGCCTTTTATTGCATCCGGATTGGCGCGATTGGGGCAGGCGTCGCTCGCTATTTATCTGTTGCACATTCTCGTGCTGGCACTGGTGCCACGGATGCTGCATCAGATGCATGTCAACTCGGTTCCCCTCGCATTGATTTGCGGCACCCTGTTTGGTGTGGCAGGTTCTTATATTCTCTATCTTGGACTGGAAAAATTCCGGATAGCCCGTTTCCTTGTCCTGCGATGAAATGGTCACGTCCGGCATCGGGCGGTCTGGAGAAGAAGACTTTTACCGGCAGGAGCACCGAGCATGGGCACTTATCTGCACACCATGATCCGCACGAAAAATCTTGAGGCCAGTCTGGCGTTCTACAGACTGCTGGGGATGCATGAACTCCGCAGGCGGGACGTGCCTGAAGGGAAATACACTCTGGCGTTCATCGGTTTCGCAAGCAACGCGGAAGGTCAGGCCGAAGTGGAACTGACCTATAACTGGGGTGAGGATGCGGGCTATGATGTCGGCACCGGCTTCGGTCATCTCGCCATTGGCGTTCCTGATGTGGCTGCGGCTGTTGAAACCGTCCGGGCCGGCGGCGGCAAAGTCACGCGTGAAGCGGGACCAGTGAAGTTCGGTACATCAGTGATTGCCTTCGTGGAAGATCCGGATGGCTACAAGATTGAGCTCATCCAGAAGACCGAACTGGCTCAATAGTCAGGTTTTCGTTGTTCTCAGACGTTCTGTCATACGATCAAGAGCGGTAAGAATCTGTCCGGCTCTGGTGCGGGTGGCTTCATCCGTGCTGAGGGAAAGCTGATCGGCAGCCAACATGGCGGGAGAGATCATCCCCCTCAGATCGTGGCGAAGCTGGTGAGAGATTTCCGGCGCCGTCTGAGTGGTTTTTTCACTGGCTGATGCGCTGGCGGCAGGCGGTGAGGACAGGCAGAGCAAGGCGCCTGTTGCGATCAAAGCCCCTGCGAAGCTCAGGAGAATCCGCGCGGCGAGTGGCAAGGGCACGAACAGGGGAACGAGACCACAGGCGAGCACCAGCAGAAAAACGGAAAGGGCGGGAAGGGAGCGGGGCAATTCTGACTCCTGACGGGAAACCGGTCAGAGTCGGACCGTAAGCACCCGCTGTATCATGTTGACGTTACAGCCTCACATGACTATAAGCCCGCGATCCAGACAAGGCACGGAATGACTCCGGTGTTGTCTTTTACGAAATCGAGTCTGAGAATTTTAAGGGAGTGCCGCCGTGAAGCGCACGTATCAACCTTCCAAGCTGGTCCGTAAGCGCCGCCACGGTTTCCGTGCACGCAGCGAGACAGTCGGCGGACGCCGCGTTCTGGCCAACCGTCGCTCCAAGGGCCGCAAGCGCCTTTCAGCCTGAGGCTTCTGGCTCAGGTCATCTCTGACGGATCAGCGCTGAGGATATGCTGATGCAGCAGCGCTCGATCCGTCTGAAGAAGCGGCCCCAATTTCTGGCTGTCGCGGCAAAAGCCCGCAAAGCGCCAATGCCGGGCCTCGTTCTTCAGGCACTTCGTCGGGATGACGACGAAGTTGCCCGCGTCGGTTTTACCGTCACCAAAAAAGTCGGCAACTCGGTTGTCCGCAATCGCGCCCGCAGACGTCTGAAGGAAGCTTTGCTCGTCGTGGAGCGTGAAACTCCTCTCAGCGGTGTCGATCTTGTTCTGATCGGCCGTGACGGCACCGGGCGTCGGGCTTTTCCTGATCTTGTTGAAGATCTCCGCAAGGCTCTCCGGAAAACAGACGCTCTTTCATGATATCCGGCGGGAAAGGGCTGCTTTCCAGCGCGATTATTGCCTGTATGCGCTTCTGGCAGATTGCCATGAGGCCCGTTATGGGGCTGAACTGCCGTTTCCATCCTTCCTGTAGCTGTTACGGTGTAGAGGCCGTGCGGATGCACGGCCCATTCAGGGGGCTTTGGCTCACTTTCAGACGGATTGTGCGCTGCAATCCGTGGACCGCTGGAGGGTATGATCCGGTTCCTCCTCCAGCGCAGGCCCGGGATTCGGTCAAAATCCGAACATAGTTTGCCTGAGCATCTGGCAATCGGGCGCAATTCCGCTATGAGATACCGCTGATTGTGTCGGGCGCCACGCTGGTTGTCCGGAGATGTTTTCACGAAGTGAGAGAGGCCAGCCGGTCGGTATGGATATCAGACGTGTAATATTGGCGACCGTTCTGTCGGCGCTGGTACTGATCGGTTTTGACTATTTCATGCCGGAGGAACACAAAACCTCATCGGCGATACAGGGCAAAACCACTGCCGTAACGGCGCCTCCCACAGAGAGCGATCAGCCGAAAGTAACGGATCGCGACGAAGCGCCGTCACGTCTGCCGATTGATGCCGTGGATGTGGTGGGGTCCGTCAATCTCCGGGGCGCACGCCTCGATGATCTGGTTCTTCGCGGCTACCATGAGACTGTCAGACCTGACAGCCCGCTCGTTCGTGTGCTGGAAGCGCGGAACGAGAAAGAACCGACCTATGTCGAGTTTGGCTGGTATGGTTCTCCGGGGCAGACCCTCAAGCTTCCTGACTCCCACACATTGTGGACGACGGCCGCACCCAAGCTTGGCTCCGAAGCGCCTGTTGTCCTGACATGGGATAACGGCGCAGGCGTCACGTTTGAAATCGATCTTGCCGTGGATCGTGACTACATGTTCACGGTCACCCAGAAGGTCCGGAATACGACAGGTTCACCGGTGTCACTGGTCCCGTTCTCCCGCGTGGTCCGTGGATACACACCGGTCGAAACGGGCGGCATGCTGGTGCATGAAGGCCCGATCTCGGTCATCGATGGTCGTCTGGGCGAAGAATCCTACAAGTCGCTGCGTGAAGGCTCGACCGCACCAAACTTCGTCTCATGGTCGAAGGCTGGCACGGGCGGATGGGCTGGTATCACCGATAAATACTGGCTGGCGGCCGTTGTGCCGGACCAGAAGGAAGAAGTTTCTGGCACCTATGGCTTTGATACGCCTGCTGGCGCGTATCAGGTCGGGTTCACGGGACGGGGGCCTCTGGTGGCGGCGCCGAACGCCGAAGTCCAGACGACGTCCCACGTCTTCGCGGGAGCCAAGGAGGTCCGTCTTCTTGAGCGCTACCAGCATGAGATGAATATTCCGGATTTCTGGAAAGCGGTGGATTTCGGCTGGTTCGCTTTCCTGACCCGCCCGGTCTTCTTCGTTCTGGACTGGCTCTATCAGTTCTTTGGTAACTTCGGCCTCGCGCTCCTGACCTTCACCCTGATCGTCAAGGCTGTGTTCTTCCCGCTGGCGTCCAAGGGCTTCCGTTCAGCCGCCGCGATGCGTGATATCGCGCCGCGTATGAAAGAACTGCGGGAGCGCTACAAGGACGATCCGGTTCAGATGAACCAGAAGGTCATGCAGCTCTACAAGAGCGAAGGCGTGAACCCGGCCAGCGGCTGTCTCCCTCTGCTGATTCAGGCTCCGGTCTTCTGGTGTCTCTACAAGGTGCTCTACGTCACCATCGAGATGCGTCATGCGCCGTTCGTTGGCTGGATTCATGACCTCTCGGCACCAGACCCGACCAACATCTTCAACCTGTTCGGTCTGCTGCCCTTTGATCCGACGCTGGTTTCATCCTGGCTGCTTCTCGGTGCATGGCCGATCCTTTATGGCATCACCATCTGGCTGATGCAAAAGATCAACCCTGCAACAGTTGATCCGGCTCAGAAGCCTGTCTTCATCATGATGCCGTTTATCTTCACCTTCTTCATGGCGCGGCAGCCGGTGGGGCTTGTGATCTATTATTGCTGGAACAACCTGCTGACGATGGCGCAGCAGTACACGATCATGAAGGTTCACGCCCGGAAGAAGAACCAGCCGGAGATCATTCCGCCTGCCAAGCCACGCGGCAGGAAAGGCTGAAACGATGGCTGGTGAACAGGATTTCTCTGCCTCTCTCAAGCTGTCACCCGAGCAGCTTGAGGCCGGACGACTCCTGTTCGCCGGTCCGTGCGAGTTTTTCTATGGCGCGCAGCAGATTGGTCAGTTGCCCGACCCGGCCGCGCCGGAAATCGCATTCGCCGGTCGGTCCAACGTCGGTAAATCGAGCCTGATCAACGCACTGACGGGACGAAAAAGCCTTGCCCGGGCTTCCTCGGAGCCGGGACGGACGAAGCAGCTCAATTTCTTCGATCTTGATGGGCAGCTCGTGCTGGTCGATATGCCGGGCTATGGCTTCGCCAAGGCGGCCAAGGCGGTGAAGGAAGACTGGCAGGGGATGATGTTCGATTATCTCCGCGGTCGTCCCAATCTGCGGCGTGTGATCCTGCTGCTGGATGCACGGATCGAGACGAAAGCATCTGACCGTGATGTGATGGACATGTTCGATAAGGCGGCCATCAATTTTCAGGTCGTGCTGACGAAATGCGATGATGTGAAACCGAAAGCCGAGGAAGCCCGCTACCGGGAGGTTGTAGCCGAGGTGAGCCGTCATCCTGCCGCTCATCCTCTGGTTTTGCGGACGAGCAGCCAGACGGGGCTTGGTATCCCGGAGCTGCGTGCTGAAATTGCGGCATTTGCGGAACCGGTTCAGAACTGAATTGAGTGTCGGGGTTTTCTGTGCCCCGATTGCTCCGGCCCCGGCAGACGGGGGTATGTTTTCCGGACATGTGGAGTTGAAATGACGGATCAGGGACTTCCTACGGCGGACGCCTTGCAACAGGCAGCGACACTTGCCGGAGCACTGCCTTTCCTGCGTCGTTATGCCGGTGACACCATCGTCGTGAAGTATGGCGGCCACGCCATGGGCGATCCCGAACTGGCCCAGACGTTCGGCAAGGATATTGCCCTGCTGAAGCTGGTGGGGATCAATCCGGTTGTGGTGCATGGTGGCGGACCGCAGATCAACCAGATGCTGGAGCGGCTTCAGGTGAAGTCCTCTTTCGTCGATGGTTTCCGCGTCACGGATGCTGCGGCGATTGATGTTGTCGAGATGGTCCTGTGCGGCTCCGTCAACAAGCAGGTTGCGACCCTGATCAATGAAGCGGGTGCGCTGGCGGTCGGTGTTTCCGGCAAGGATGGCGGTCTGGTGAAGGCCAGCAAGCTGCTGCGGAAAGTGAGAGACCCCGTCACAGGTGCGGAGCAGACGCTGGATCTCGGCTTTGTCGGTGATCCTGACGAGATCAACCCGCAGGTGCTCTATGCGCTTTCAGGTTCGGGACTCATTCCTGTCATTGCTCCGGTTGCGGGTGGCCATCATGGCGAGACCTTCAACGTCAACGCGGATTCCGTGGCTGGTGCGATTGCGGGAGCCATCCATGCCTCGCGTCTGCTGATGCTGACCGACGTGCCGGGTGTTCTGGATGAGAATAAGCGGCTGATTCCTGAGCTTACCGCTGAGGAAGCCCGTAAGGGCATTGAGTCCGGCATGATTTCCGGAGGTATGATCCCGAAAGTCGAGACCTGTCTGAAAGCGGTGCAGGCCGGGGCTAAGGCGGCTGTCATCGTGAATGGTCGTGTGCCGCACGCCTGTTTGCTGGAACTGTTTACGCGTGCCGGGTCCGGGACATTGATCCGCGCGGACTGATCTCTCTGAGCTTCGCATGGTTGAAATCGGATGGGGCGCCCTCGGGCGCCCTTTTCTTTTACGGGCTTCTTCTCTCGGCATGACACGTAAGGCAAGCGTGTCTTTTGCGGGGTAATGGGGCGCTATGGAAAAAATCTGACGATCTTCCCTGATCTAAAACAGACAGCGCAGGTAGCCATGCCTCACATGTCCCGGCCATAAAAAAAACCACGGAGATTTCTCTCCGTGGCTTTCCCGAGAAAGTCGAGGACTGCGTCCCGACTTATTGCGGGTTGTCTACACCGGCATGTGTATCCGGAGAGAATGTCCATCCCTCACCATAAGGCTGCGGACCGAAGAGGCCCCAGCTGGAGGTGCTGGTTGGTTCATCTGTCCAGGCACGACGGTCCAGAACAGACTGGCTGGTCTGGCGCAGTTTGGAGACGTCAGACGCCGTCACATTGGCGGGAGCCTTGTTACCCCACGAGGTACGGATGAAGTTCACGACGTCAGCAACCTGCTGATCGTTCAGGATCTTCTGGTAGCCCGGCATGGCGACGGCGGAAGGAGCCCAGTTGGTCGGCGGAAGAACGCCACCGGCTGCCACGATATGAGCGACAGAGGTCGGGTTTTCCGAGACGACAACAGGGTTTCCGGCCAGCGGCGGGAACATGCGGTCTACAGCGGCACCGTCGTTACGATGGCAGATGGCGCACTGCTGCACATAGACATCGGCACCGGTCAGGCCCGCTGTCTTGCCGGCATCAAGAGCCTGAGCTGTGGACGGATCGTAAGTGTAGTCGCCCTTGGCTTTAGGCACTTCCGGCAGGCTCTTCAGATACTTTGCCGTGGCGCGAAGATCGTCCTCGGACCAGTACTGGGTGCTCCATGCCACCACATCGGCCATGCCGCCGAATGCCGCAGAGTGGTCGATACGACCCGAGCGCAGGAACTGAACCAGATCATCCTCAGACCAGCGGCCGATACCCAGAACCGGATCGCTGCGCAGGCTCGGTGCAATCCAGTTGTCGATCGGCGCACCACCGGCCAGGAAGTCCGGACCGCCAGACGCATCGTAGGCTTTTTCCTGAATGGAAAGGCCACGAGGCGTATGGCACATGCCGCAATGTCCCGGACCTGTGACAAGGTATTCACCACGTGCGATCACAGGATCTGTGCCCGGAGCCGGTGTGAACGCTTTTGGAGCGGGAGCGAACATCTTGCCCCAGAAAGCGAGCGGCCAGCGCATGGACAGAGGCCATGAGATATCGACGGGCTTATTGGGCTTATCGACCGGCTTCACGCCATGCATGAAGTAGGCATACAGCGCCTTGATGTCGTCTTCCGACATGCGGGAGAAGGCTGGATAGGGCATCGCAGGATAGAGCGCTGCGCCATCCTTGCGGATGCCGTGACGCACTGCCTTGTCGAAGTCTTCCAGCGTGTAGTTGCCGATACCTGTCTTGGGATCAGGCGTGATGTTGGTCGAATAAATTGCGCCGATCGGGGTTTTGATCTGGAGGCCACCGGCAAAGGCCGTGCCGTGCAGGGCTGTATGACAGGCAACGCAGTCGCCAAGGCGTGCGACGTAAGCACCCTTGGTCACCAGGTCGCTGTCGGCAGCCTGCGCCAGAGCAGGGGAGGCGCTGAGCGCCGTCCCTGCGAGAAGCCCGACCACGGCTGCGCCAAACGCAGCTTTAAGTCCTTTGATCATTGTTTCACCACCGCGGTACTTGTGTTGGAAGGATGCCATTTGTCACGGTCTCCCATTTCACGGGGTGATGCCGAGCGCAGGAGCAGTCGGGATCTGGTTCGGATTTTTCCGAGCTTCAATCTCGCGCTCATACGTGTCGGTCGCACGTTTGATCAGGTAGTTCCGGATGCTCTCGATTTCGTCAGGCGTCATGGACGTGTCGAAACGATCCATGCCGTAAGCCGTCAGGGCGCCGCGTCCTACAACGTTGTAGAAGGCGTCCTTGTGACGGATTGCGCCGGACCAGCGCAGATCCGGCAGCATGCCGCCAGCTTCGGCGTTGTCGCCATGGCAGGTCTGGCAATAGGTCTGGTACTGGAAGTAGCCCTTGTCGACCGTCTTCTCGTCAAACTCGGCCGGCGGCTTCACAGGCAGGAACCCGATACTGTTCCATGTCGGCAGCTTGGCTTTGCCATCGAGCGAGAACACGGCGATGTAGGAGTGATTGACCGTCCATCCCGCAGTGCGGCTCATGCCACCCATGGAGATCGGATAGATGCCGCCCCAGCCGACTTCGATCGCAACATACTGCTTGCCGTTGACGCTATAGGTCACCGGGTTTGCAATGATGCCGCTCTGTAGATCGTATTTGAACAGATCCTTGCCGTCGGTGGCGTCATAGGCGTGGAACTCACCGGTTGCGAGACCCTGGAAAACCAGATCGCCGCCAGTTGCCAGCACGCCGCCATCCCAGCCGCCTGCACGCTCAATGGTCCACTGCGCCTGCAGCTTGACCGGATCCCATGCCAGCAGCCAGCCCTTCAGATCCTGCATGTAGGCCGCGCGGGCTTCAGGTGTGTCGGGCAGACCGGTCTTGGTCATGTCGAGACCAAGGTTCCAGGAGTCAGGATGCGCCTTGAAGCCACCGGACTGGTTCTTGTAGCCGAACGGAATCTGATGTGCCGGAAGGTAGATCAGGTGAGTCCGCGGGCTGTAAGCCATTTCCATGAAGTTGTGCGCGCCCAGCGGACCCGGAATGCCATACCACTCCTTGCCGTTCAGCGTGTACAGACCTTCCGGATTGTAGATCGGACGACCGGTCTTCGGATCGAGGCCATAAGCCCAGTTCTCGTAGACGTAGTTCTTGCCCTGAATGAACTGGCCGGTCTTGGCGTCGAGCACGTAGAAGAAGCCGTTCTTCGGAGCGTGAACGATGACATGGCGGGTTTCACCATTGATCGGCAGATCAAGCGTCATGATCTGCTGGACCGAGGTGTAGTCCCACTGGTCCATCGGTGTTGCCTGGAAATGCCAGACATATTCGCCGGTTTCCGGCTTCACGGCCACGATGCTGCCGAGGAACAGGTTGTCGCCGATACCGTTGGAACGATATTTGTAGTTCCAGGGAGAACCGTTGCCGACGGCGAGATAGACGAGGTCGGTCTGCGGGTCATAGACGATGGAATCCCAGACGGTGCCGCCACCGCCCTGCTTCGTCCATGAGCCGTTCGGGCTCCAGGTCTTGTAGGCCTTGGTCATCAGCACGCTGTCGGACGCGGCATGGTCCGGCTCGTTCTTCGGGTTCGGAACCGTGAAGAAGCGCCAGTCGAGCTTGCCGGTTTCGGCGTCGAATGCGGAGACAAAGCCACGGGCGCCGAATTCGGCGCCACCGTTGCCGATGATAACGCGGCCCTTGGCGATACGCGGAGCGCCATCGACGGTGTAGGACCGCTGGTTACCCAGAGCGGCGTCCTTGGGAATGGTGTTGACGCTCCAGACGACTTTGCCGGTCTTGGCGTCAAGCGCGATCAGACGGCCGTCGAAGGTGCCGACATAGATCTTGCCATTCCAGTAGGCGATGCCGCGGTTGACGGTATCACAGCATCCACGGACGGCGACATTGCCGGGAACCTTGGGGTCGAAGGCCCACAGCAGTTCGCCGGTGTCGGCTTTCAGCGCCTTGACCTTGGACCAGTTGGTGGAGGCGAAAAGAACGCCGTCAACGATCAGGGGGGTGCCTTCCTGACCACGGTTGGAGTCAAACTCGTAGAACCAAGCCAGCTTCAGATCGCCGACATTCTGACGATTGATCTGGTCGAGCGGGCTGTAGCGCTGCTCAGAATAGGTTCGCCCATAAGAGAGCCAGTTCTCCGGGTGATCATCGGCGTGGATGATCGCTTCTCCGGTGGCTCCCTGATCGTCAGCAGCGCGTGCGGCGCCTGTAGGCTGACCCAGGGCCGCGGCCAGGATGGTTCCTGCCGCGAGAAGGCCAAGAAAGGAAGTCTTCCTGGCGGCTGAGGGACGGCTCATAATTATAGTCCTCATGCTCACTGATTGCAGATTCAGTCGGCAAATCAATGCGGAATTACCGTTGTGTCGTAGTCAGCCGACATGAACCAATGATGTCAATCGTGTCATCTGACTACGGCCTATGCGTGAAATGAGGGGGGCAACCTCACAGCTCCAACGGGTGATGGCGTCTGATAACATGAAAAAATGGACAGAAAATTGCGCTTTCCCGTGCTGTAGCGGGTCTATGTCGCAATGGGTCCGCTCTCCATGCGCGCCGGGAAAGCCTGTAAACAGGGAAATATCGAGTGGTTTCTGAGGAAAGCAGGCTGATACAGTCTCACGGAAAGGTGATGTATCGATGCTGCGAAGGAGAGCGTCACAGAATCGTTTCGATGGCTGAGCCGTAATGTTTTCCCGATGCGTCGCTCAGGAGGCCTGATCGTAAGAGTCGCCTTTTGTCTGGATGATGCTCTATAATGGCGGCGAAGGCGGTTCCTCCGGCAGTCCTTGAACCGTGCTTCCGCAGATACATATATATGTACAGAGTTATCGGCAGATGCCTGTCAGGTTATCTGAAAGTTTAAGGAGTGGTTATGTCCTTCAGTCGCGACTTTCGTTCGTCGCCTTTTGCCACCGGAGCTCAGTCCGCGACTGTGGATGCAGGGCTGCGGGCTTATATGCTCCGTGTCTATAACTGGATGGCATCAGGCTTGTTGCTCACTGCGCTCGTTGCCTATCTGATTGCGGAAATCCCATCCGTGCGCACCCTGTTCTTCCATGTTCAGGGTTATCAGGTCGCGCCAACCGGGCTGGGCTGGCTGGCGATGATTGCGCCGCTGGGCTTTGTCATGGTCATGTCATTCGGAGTGAACCGCCTCTCCCGTTCGGCGGTGCAGTCCCTGTTCTGGCTGTTCTGTGCGGTGATGGGGGCCAGTCTTTCCAGCATCCTTCTGACATATACCGGCGTATCGGTGGCCAGAGTCTTTCTGGTGACGGCAGCGACCTTCGGCGCGACATCCCTGTGGGCCTACACCACCGGGGCCAATCTGATCCGGTTTCAGTCTTTCCTCATGATGGGCCTGATCGGCCTCATGATCGCAGGGCTGGTGAACATGTTCCTTGGCAGCCCGGCCCTCTACTTCATCTACAGTGTGGTCGGTGTCTTCCTCTTCATTGGGCTGACAGCGTTCGATACGCAGCGGATCAAGATCACCTATCCGCAGTTCGCTTACTATGAAGGGCCGGAAGGGGCTGCGAAGCGTTCGGTTTACGATGCGCTGAACCTCTACCTGAACTTCATCAACCTCTTTCAGTTCATGTTGCAGTTCATGGGAACCCGCAGCAGCAACAGCGACTGACCATTCTCTGATTTTTCCCGAGTGGTGCGACTCTGCCCCGGCCTCCTGAGGTCGGGGTTTTTTTTGACCCGGGGAATGGCCGCGCTCAGTGAGCGTGTCCGTCCCGTATAATGCATGGCATATCCAAAAAAATAACACTTATTCGAAAAATCTTGGGAAGAATGGCAATTCTGTGAAGACGCAGACAGACGGGAAGGTTCGGGTTTGTTGCGGTAAATTGATCTCGCACTGCCTGCATGAAATATATAGAAATATTACGTGATGTTATCTTTGGGGTCTTTCGGCCTGCTTTTGGCGGTAAATGGCGAAACAGAAAGGCGTATGATGCATTGTGATAACTAAATTGTGGGATTATTGAATCGTTGTAATGCAACGCGGACGGAAGTGATCCTGTGCCTGTGGGCAGGTGTGATCCGGAACGACCTTGTTGGAGAGAGACCTACAAGTATGTCAGAATCGAGGGACGTACGATGAGAAACAAGTACCTGAAGGGAGCAGCCCGGCTGGCTGGTCTCGCTTCGGTGCTTCCACTGGCGGGATGTGACTGGGACATCCTGGACCCCAAGGGGCCGGTGGGAGACCAATTGAAAACTCTGATCGTTGAGTCGACGGTCGCAATGCTCATTGTGGTTGTCCCGACAATCATCATGGCATGCTACTTCGCCTGGAAGTACAGGGAGTCCAACACGGAAGCCGAGTATCTTCCGAAGTGGAGTCACTCGAACAAGATCGAGATAGCAATCTGGGGTATTCCAACCCTGATTATCATCTTTCTGGCGGTCATCACCTATAAGACCTGCCATTCACTGGACCCCTACCGTCCGCTGGAAGCAGAAGCCACCACCAAGCCTCTTGAGGTCGAAGTTGTTGCTCTGGACTGGAAATGGCTCTTCATCTACCCGAATGAAGGCATTGCGACGGTCAACCAGCTGGCTATTCCGGTGAACACGCCTGTTCACTTCGTCATCACATCCGATGCTGTGATGAACTCGTTCTTCATTCCGCGTCTTGGCTCGATGATCTACGCCATGGCGGGCATGCAGACGCAGCTTCACCTGATGGCGACGGAAGCTGGCGATTACCTCGGTGAGTCGGCCAACTACAGCGGTCGCGGCTTCTCTGACATGCAGTTCCGCACGCTTGCGATGCCTCAGGACCAGTATGCGGCCTGGGTCGAGAAGGTGCGTTCCTCATCCGATCAGCTGGATGACCAGACCTATCCGCGTCTTGCTGCTCCCAGCGAGGCTGAGCCGGTTAAATACTATTCTCATGTCGAGCCGAACCTCTTCGACCAGATCGTGGCGAAGTACAATAACGGCATGGTCATGGACAAGAGCACGGGCAAGATGATCCACGTTCAGTCCGCGATGTCCGACATGAACATGAAGGAGTAGGATCCAAATGTTAGGGAGATTATCGTTCGCGGATATCCCGTTGGATGTGCCGATCCTTATCGGTACCTTCATCGGCGTCGCGGTAGCGGGTATCGCCGTTCTCGGCCTGATTACCTATTTCGGGAAATGGGGCTATCTCTGGAAAGAGTGGCTGACTTCCGTTGATCACAAGCGTCTGGCGGTGATGTATGTCGTCGTCGCGCTGCTTGCTCTTGTGCGCGGTTTCGCCGACGCCATCATGATGCGTACCCAGCTCGCGCTGGCTTACGCTGGTAACCCCGGCTATCTGCCACCGCATCACTATGACCAGATCTTTTCGGCCCATGGCACGATCATGATCTTCTTCATGGCGATGGCGTTCATGACGGCTCTGTTCAACTTCGTGGTGCCGCTTCAGATCGGCGCGCGCGACGTTGCGTTCCCGTTCCTGAACAACCTGAGCTTCTGGATGACGACAGTCGCCTTCGCGCTGATCAACGTCTCGCTGTTCATCGGTGAGTTCTCGCAGTGCGGCTGGCTGGCTTACCCGCCTCTCTCCGAAAGCCAGTTCAGCCCTGGTGTCGGTGTCGACTACTATATCTGGGCAGTTCAGATTTCGGGTGTCGGAACGCTGCTGACAGGCGTCAACTTCTTCGTCACCATCGTCAAGATGCGTGCCCCCGGCATGACCTGGCTGAAGATGCCCGTGTTCACATGGACGGCTTTCTGCTCTTCCGTGCTGATCATGATCTCGTTCCCGGTTCTGACCGTGGCTGTGGCGCTTCTGGGCCTTGACCGTTATTTCGGGATGCATTTCTTCACGAATGACGGTGGCGGCAACCAGATGCTCTACCTCAACATGATCTGGGCGTGGGGTCATCCGGAAGTCTACATTCTCGTTATCCCTGCATTCGGCGTGTTCTCTGAAGTCGTTCCGGCGTTCTCCGGCAAGCCGCTGTTTGGCTATACGACGATGGTCTACGCAACCTGCGCGATTCTGGTTCTGTCCCTGGTCGTCTGGGTTCACCACTTCTTCACCATGGGTGCTGGCGCTGACGTCAACGCGTTCTTCGGTATCGCGACGATGATCATCTCCATCCCGACTGGCGTTAAGCTCTTCAACTGGCTGTTCACGATGTACAAGGGGCGCGTCCAGTTTCACGCCACGATGTACTGGGCCGTCGGCTTCATGATCACCTTCACCATCGGCGGCATGACCGGCGTGATGATGGCGATTCCGGCTGCTGACTTCGTTCTGCACAACAGCCTCTTCCTCATCGCCCACTTCCACAACGTCATCATCGGCGGTGTGTATTTCGGCTATGTCTGCGGCATGAACTTCTGGTTCCCGAAAGTCTTCGGCTTCAAGCTGAACGAAACATGGGGCAAGCGGGCGTTCTGGTGCTGGTTCGTCGGTTTCTACTTCGCGTTCTTCCCGCTCTACGTTCTCGGCTTCGAGGGGATGACACGTCGTCTGAACCACTACAGCAACCCACAGTGGCACCCGTGGCTGCTGCTTGCTGAAGTCGGCGCTGTCATGATTGCCTGCGGTGTCGCAAGTCAGGTCATCCAGCTCTATGTCTCGATCCGTGACATGAATCTGGCTGAAAACCGCGATGTGACCGGTGATCCGTGGAATGGTCGTACGCTGGAATGGTCCACGTCCTCACCGCCGCCGCCGTACAACTTCGCTATCGTTCCCCATGCCCATGAGCTCGATGCTTACTGGCATGACAAGGAAAACGGTATCGATACCCGTCGGGCAGGTGGTCCTTACCAGCCGATTCACATGCCGAAGAACACGGCCGCCGGTTTCCTGGTGGGCGCATTCAGCTTCGTGCTCGGCTTTGCGGCGATCTGGTACATCTGGTGGCTGGCTGTGATCGCTCTCGTGGGTGTTTTCGCGACGGTTATCGCACGCAGTGCGAACCAGGATGTTGATTACTACATCCCCGCCGAGGAAGTTGCCCGGATCGAGAACGAGCACTCCCGCAAACTTATGGCACAGGCGGCTGAGTAATGGCGCACGATACAACTCTCTCTGACGCGCACGCAGAGCACGAACACCACGAACTTCCGACGGTGTTCGGGTTCTGGGTGTATCTGATGACGGACTGCATCATCTTCGGATCGCTGTTCGCCGTCTTCGCGGTCCTTCGCAACCAGTTTGCGGGCGGACCGACGGGTAAGGAGTTGTTCGAAATTTCGGGGCTTGCGCTGGAAACGGCGCTCCTCCTGATTTCGAGCATCACCTATGGTTTCGGCATGATCGCGGCTCACAAGGGTCAGATCAAGGCAGTCCAGATGTGGCTGGCCGTGACCTTCCTTCTTGGTCTTGGGTTTGTGTTCCTTGAAGTCAAGGAATTCGCTCACATGATCGCCGATGGTGCCGGTCCGGATCGCAGTGCGTTCCTGTCCGCGTTCTTCACTCTGGTTTCGACTCACGGTCTTCATGTGAGCTGTGGTCTGATCTGGATCATTGTCATGATCATCCAGCTTTCCGGCGTGAGCGCGATCAATGAGCGTATGATGAACAAGCTCACCATGCTGAGCCTGTTCTGGCACTTCCTCGACATCGTGTGGATCTGCGTGTTCACCTATGTCTATCTGGCGAGCATGATCTGATGAGTAACGACCATTCAGCCCATGGGGGCTCAAGCCACGGTAGCGCAACCTCGTATATCATCGGGTTTGTTCTTGCCGTTATCCTGACCGCTGCGGCGTTCCTCGTGGTGATGGGGCATAGCCTCTCACCATCGGCGACACTGACGGCGATCACAGTGCTGGCAGTAATTCAGGTGGTCGTTCATCTGATTTTCTTCCTGCACATGAGCACAACATCCGAGCAGGCCTGGGATAACAAGGTTTTCCTGTTTACCCTCGGCTTCGTGATGATCCTCATTGTCGGCACGCTGTTCATCATGGACAACACCGCCGCACATATGATGTCACGCTAAAAAGATTATCAGTCCGGTCGCTTCGGCGGCTGGTTGCATGGTCTGGAGAAGCCCTGCCCGTTCATTCGGGCAGGGCTTTTTTTATGGCGTCGTCCTTACGCGCAACCACGGTTTGGAACAAAGGCGCGCGTGAATTTCTATGCCCGGACCCTTTCAGGCATAAAAAAAGCCTGCCCTTTGAATGGGGCAGGCTTCGTGCGGACGCGAAAGGCGTCTGATCAGTCTTTATGAGGCTCCGGAGAGAGAAGCTCTCTTTTGTCAGGCTTGTCTTTCCACTCTTCGGCATCAGCAGGCTGTGTGCCTTTGCGGGTGATGTTGGGCCAGAGCGCGGCATACTTCGTGTTGATCTCGGCCCATGAAGTGGCGCGATCATCACTGTCAGGGAAAATGGCTTCAGCCGGGCATTCCGGTTCGCAGACACCGCAATCGATGCACTCATCAGGATTAATGACGAGAAAATTCTCGCCAGCGTAGAAGCAGTCTACCGGGCAGACTTCCACGCAATCCATGAACTTGCAGCGAATGCAGTTTTCAGTGACCACGTAGGTCATCGTCATCTCCGATTATCAGGGGCCTGACACAGGCGTCAAAGCCGGGTGGGAACGGACGGTCGGAACTCAGCCCGCATATTGAGGCGCACCTATGGGGCGGATTTCCCGCAGACGCAAGCCATTCGAGCGGAAAACGCACGGGTGTTGCCGAATGGCCCATATGCGCGGGAGCCCGAAAGAGAGTCAGGCCGACGCACGGACCAGCAGGGACGAAAGAACGGCAAAGGGCGTTTCCTGCGTGGGTCGCCGTGACTGTGCGGGATGTGCCTGAGGCCTGTTCCGACCATTCTGAATCCGCGACAGCAGCCAGAACGGAATGGGACCGGCCACATCAGGCGGGAGCGGGCGGGGCGTTTCCAGCCGCAGGCCGAAGGTGCGGAGGATGGCAGGAACATCCTCGGTCTTTGCGCCGAGCCAGGGGGCAAAATGCTCCGGCAAAGCGACACTGTTCTGCCGCGTCCGGAAAGAGAGCGTCCGGACAAGCTTTTCCACCATGTCGAGGCGGAGTCGGACAGGACCACACGCAGGCCATCCGAGCGTATCGAAAAGAGTGGAAGGAAACGCCGCGACCGGAAGAGAAACCGCGGAGGGAGGCGGTAGCTCTACCGGTTTGGTGCCGGACTGCACGGCCAGAAGAAGAGCGCGGAATCTCATCGGTCGGGGCTTGAGCAGGGCGGGGAGATAGAGCCACCCCAGAGCGCAGCGCACACCGAGACGATGCAGAGGATGGTGTTTTTTCAGCGGCAGGCGGGCGCGGGCCTGTCCAGCCCCTTCCATCATCTCGTGCAGCGCGCCTCGTGTGTCGGCGCTGCCAGCCGCGAGGGCATGCGCCCTGAAAAGGGGAGCCAGTTCCAGAGCGATCTGACGTGAGACGAACTCCGACAGGCGCGCCCGGACGCAGTCCCGTTGGCGGGTATCCAGAAGATCGTCACCCCGCAACAGGACAGCCGGGTGCAGCGCATCACGCCCTGCGCTCAAACGGGCGATTCTGGTGCCCTCCCAGATGATGTCGCCGGTCTCGTGACTGAGCGAAAAAACGTCGTCGCTGGCCCGCAGACATGCCTGTACACGCAGGGGAATTTCGGTTTTCAGGGCGCGTCGGGCGGCGCGGGCGAGGGTGGCGCGATCCGACTGCGGCAGGTCCAGATCAAGATGAAGCTGAAAGCCCTGCATCCTGCCGACAGGGTGTCCTTCGACAATGACCTCGCCGTCGTTCTTGACCGCCGAGAGAAGCGGCGCATTGCTCTCATTTTCGAGTAGCCGGATCAGGTGCGCCGAGCGCCTGTCCACGAAACGGGCGGTCAGACGTTCATGCAGGGCGTCCGAGACCTTGTCTTCGACAATCCGGGTCCGTTCCTGCCACATGGCGGCGTTCGTAACCCAGTTTTCCCGGTTGGCGATGTAGGACCAGATACGAATGCCGGCGAGACGCTGCATCAGTGTGTCGACGTCACCATCCACACGGTCAAGACGTCCAAGCTGCTCTTCCATCCACGCGACAGGCAGGCGACGCTGCTCGACCAGCAGGCTGAAGACACGGCTACAGAGTTGCGCGTGGCTGCGTTCTCCGATTTTCCGGAAATCCGGAATCTGGCACACGTCCCACAGCATCTTTGTGCGGACGCGGCCCGTGGCGGTAGCCATGATCTGGGGTTCATGCGCCAATGTAGCCAGAATCAGCGCATCGCTGGTCGGCTCGCTGGCCTGTAACCCGCGCAGGGGGGGCGGCACGGACAGGCTGGCCATCAGGGCGCGGGGACTGGAGAAATCCAGACTGTCATTCCGCCAGACCAGCCGTTCGAGCGGATCGAATTGATGGTTTTCGACAGCTTCGATCATGGGATCAGGGACAGGCGGACAGCGTCCGGTCGTTCCGAACGTGCCGTCTTTCGCGCCGCGTCCGGCACGTCCGGCGATCTGTGCGACTTCCGAGGCTGTGAGCGGGCGGCGGCGCGATCCGTCGAACTTGGAAAGACCGGCGAAAGCGACATGGGCGATGTCCATGTTGAGACCCATGCCGATCGCGTCCGTGGCGACGAGGTAATCAACTTCCCGGTTCTGGTAGAGCTCCACCTGCGCGTTGCGGGTGCGGGGAGACATCTGCCCCATGACGACCGCGCATCCGCCTCGCCGACTGCGGATCAGTTCCGCGATGGCGTAAAGTTCGGCGGCCGAGAAAGCGACGATGGCCGAACGGGTGGGAAGTTTTTCCAGCCGAGCCGGACCCGTGAAGGTCAGGGCTGACAGGCGCGGACGGGTGTCGATGGTGATCCCGGGCACCAGCCGACGCATCAGGGGCGCGATGGTTTCGGCTCCAAGAAACAGCGTCTCTCCTGTGCCACGCGCATGCAGCAGGCGTGACGTGAAAATATGGCCGCGCTCGGGGTCGGCGCAGAGCTGGATTTCGTCGATGGCGAGGAAAGAGACCTGCCGGTCGATGGGCATGGCTTCGACCGTGCAGGAAAACCAGCGGGCGTCTGGCGGGATGATCTTTTCCTCGCCGGTGATCAGCGCGACGCGGGAGGCTCCCTTGCGGGCGACCAGACGCTCGTAATTCTCACGGGCCAGAAGTCTGAGCGGGAAACCGATGATGCCGGACGGATGGGCCAGCATCCGCTCAATGGCGAAATGCGTCTTGCCGGTATTGGTCGGCCCGAGAATGGCGTGGAGATGGTGGTCTGAATCGCGGCGGGATTCGCCATGCGGGGCATGGCCGGAAAATCTGACGCCGGACGCTCCGGCGAAAGAGCCGTCGGCCCCCGCCGGAGCGCAGGCGGGGAGGGAGCGATGCGGAAACGGGTGGGCAGGGAACCCTGTCATGCGGGTATGGTCTGATGGCTCGACGGGAAATGCAAGGGCGGGTTGCGATGGCGGGCCATGTTGCGTCCGGGGATGTTCGGGCGCAGCCTGCATTCCTTGATCGTTCATGAAGCCGGGGATGTCCGATGAGTGCTGGGGGAGTGGCCAGAAAGATGGAGTGCCTTGTTACAGGACGCGTGAAGGGGCCGGTTCGCGTTGTGCATGGAGTCCGGACTGCTGACCTCGGTGAACTGACCGCTCTGGTCGGGGAGACCGGAGCGCGCTTTGCGGTGGATACCGGCTTCACGGCGGCATCCGGGCAACTGACGCTGGTGCCGGATGCATCGGGCGAGGTGACCGCGCTTCTGGGACTGCCGTCTGCGGACAGGACCGATCCTTTCGTTTTCGGCGGGCTGGCCAGAGGGCTGCCGAAGGGCGACTGGACGGTGTCGCTACCGGATGACGTGGACCGGGGTGTTGCCGTGCTGGGCTTTGCTCTGGGGGCCTATCGCTATGCTCTGGGCGAGACGAAGCCTCTTCAGGTGCGTCTTTATGAGAAAAAGCCTGATCCACTGGCTCTGGAGATGGCGCAGTCGATCTGGCTGGGACGGGATCTGATCAATGCGCCCGCCAACCTGCTGGGGCCGGAGGAACTGGCGGCCGAGGCTCAGACGGCTCTGGAGCCCTTCGGCGCGAAGGTGAAGATCATCAAGGGCAAGACGCTTGAGGCAGCCTATCCGCTGGTCGCGCATGTCGGGAACGGGTCCGAGAGACGTCCGCGTGTTGTGGTGGCGCACTGGGTCGGGTCTCAGGCGAAGAAAGATGCGCCGCTCCTGTCTCTGGTGGGCAAGGGCGTGTGTTTCGATAGCGGTGGATACGACATCAAACCTTCATCCGGCATGTTGCGGATGAAGAAGGATATGGGCGGCGCTGCGACAGTTCTGGCGCTGGCGCGTCTCATCATGGCGCGGGACCTGCCGCTGCGGCTCGAATTGCGGCTCGGTTGCGTGGAAAACTCCGTTTCCGGCACGGCGATGCGCCCTCTCGATGTGGTGACGGCCAGAAACGGTCTGACGGTTGAAATCGGCAATACCGATGCGGAAGGAAGACTGGTGCTGGCTGATCTGCTGACGGAAGCCAGTGAAGCCCGTCCGGCGGCGCTGATTGACGTGGCGACGCTGACCGGAGCGGCCCGTGTGGCGCTCGGTCCGGATCTGCCTGTTGTGTTCGGCAATGATGATACGATGGTTGAGGGGCTGCTTGACGCAGGAAAAGCTGTATCTGACCCGTTCTGGAGACTGCCTCTGTGGGATGGATACCGGGACTGGCTCAGGAGTTCTGTGGCGGATCTCAATAATATCTCCTCGAAACCTTTCGCTGGAGCCATAACAGCGGCTTTGTTTCTTGAGCGTTTTGTCGAATCTGATGTGCATTGGGCGCATATCGACAGTTATGCGTGGAATGATTCAACTCGTCGCGGAAGGCCGGAAGGCGGAGAAATCCTGGGTTTGCGGGCGATTTACGAGGCCCTGCCGCGTGTGCTTGGCATGACGGATTTATTAAATTCGTGACAATAACGATCTACCTAAAAAACTATTCATTTGTTTCGGCTTTAAATCGTATCAGAATAATCTATATGTGCTTGTAACGAGTAATAAAGCTGACTGCGCGTCAGCGGACAGGGCGCTGATCTTCCTGTCTGGAAACAGGGAATGGATATTATGGCTCAGGTCAGGACAACGACACTTCGCACCGCATCCGCAGCAAAGGCTGCGGCGAAGCCTCAGACGAATGCGACGGCTGACCAGTTGGTCAACACGCTTCGTGACACGATGGTTTCGCTCGTCCGCCGTGACGGTCCGGATCTTTCCGCACGTCAGCTGGCTGTATTCCTGACCTGCTACCTTCAGGAAGAAGGTCACACCGTTCGCGGTCTGGCTTCCGAGCTGAATGTTTCCAAGCCGGCCATCACACGCGCTCTGGACCGTCTGGGTGAGTTGGATCTCGCACGCCGCAAGGTCGATCCGCTTGATCGTCGTTCCGTGCTGGTTCAGCGCACTCTGAAGGGCGCCGCCTATCTTCGCGAAATCCGCTCCATCATGGGCGAAGCCGCTCCTGCGACACGTAAGGAAGCTTCAGAGGAGCGTGCTCCCCGCGCCGGACGTCGCGCCGCGTAACGGGTTCCCCTTCGCTAAGAGTTTTGAAAAAGGCCGCTCTCTGGAGTGGCCTTTTTTTATGGTGTGTGGAGATGCTTTCCAATCTTCCCGGATAGTCACGGGCGGCCGGTTTCGTTGGATGCGGCCTGCTTGTAAAGGGAGATAAGAATGGACTGCTTTCTGCTTTCAGGAACCTGATTTGCCGAGCGACCGGGACTGTGGCCGAATGGCCCGGTGAACCAGAGGACGGGTTCAGGCGTTATCCCTGCACAATAGACGCCGATACCTTTCAGGTTCTGTCAGGAAATTTAAGGAGTTTACGATGCGTTTCACACCTTTCGCCGTTGTCGCCGCGCTGTCCGCCGTGACGTATTTGGCTGCTCCCGCCATGGCTGGTGATGCTCTCGGGACGCGGTCCGGCACCGTGACCATCAAGACCAAATCGGCTGACCTTGGCGTTGGCTACACCTGGGGTGATGCCCGTCTGACGTTCAACAAAAAGACATATCGCTACAAGGTCACGGGTGGGCAGATTGCCGCCGTTGGTTTTTCGGAAGTTGTAAGCAAGGGCACGGTCTATAATCTGCACAATGCCGCTGACATGGAAGGCACGTTTGCCGCGACAAGCGGTGAAGCCACTCTCGGTGAGGGGATTGGTGGTGCTGTTCTTGAGAACAAGCATGGCGTTCGTCTGAAGCTGGAAAGTGACGCCAAGGGTGCGCGTCTTTCTGCTGGCGCTGGTGGTCTGACGTTTGAACGTCTGAAATAAATCCTGCCGCAGAAATGAAAATATCAGGCCGGGAGTCGAAAGATTCCCGGTTTTTTGTTGACCGTCATCGGGAAAGACGGCTGCTCTCCCGTTTCGCCAGTCAGACTGGCTGTTTGTTTTTGCCGTATCGATAGAGGAGGGCTGATCCAGCACATGCCAGAACAAACATCCCGATGATAATCAGGCCGAGCGTGTTGAAGTGCTCTCCCAAAGACGCGGCAATATTCCAGAGTTTTCCGCGCAGGTTGAACCGGTCGGCAACAAGATCGAGCATTTCAATGCTGCCTATGACAAGGGCGACAAGTGCGGAAACCAGAGTAATGGCGATATTGTAACGAAGTTTGCGAAGGGGATCGACAAAAGCCCATTGATAGGCCCCTGTCATCAGCACGCCATCCGCAGTGTCGACAAGGGACATGCCTGCGGCAAAAAGCGCTGGAAACATCATGATGGATGCAACAGCGATGCCATGGCTGGCTTCGGATGCTGACAGACCCAGCAGCGACACTTCCGTTGCGGTGTCGAAGCCCAGACTGAATAGAAAACCGAGAAAAAACATATGCCAGCTTTTGGAAATCAGTCTGAACAGTGGTCTGAAGAAGCGGGTCAGCACACCGTTCTGTTCGGAAATCTTCTCGAAAATATCAGGATTTTCTTCTGGGTGGTCTCTGAGCTTTCGGTAAGTTCGCCAGGTTGAGCGCAAAACCAGAAGATTGGTCAGCGCGAGAATGAACAGAAAGCCTGCCGAGATGAGTGTGCCGACCACGCTCCCGATGTCGCGCCAGGTTCCGAGATGATCCTGCAAGGCATGGGACAGCACGATCGTTCCGAATGTGGCGATCACGACCAGTGTTGAATGTCCGAGCGCAAACCAGAGACCAAGCGTCAGGGAGCGTTTGCCCCTCTGGATGAACTGACGGGTCACGTTATCAATGGCGGCGATATGGTCCGCGTCCACGGCATGACGAAGGCCGAACCCGTAGGCGATCAGGGCGTTGCCCAGCAGAACAGGTGATTGTCTGAAAAGCAGAAGCGCCCAGAACCAGATTGCCAGATTGGCAAGAACCAGACAGGTTCCCAGAACGATGATACGCAGGGGTAGGGCAGCCTGACGCCTCCGTGCGGGATCAGACGCCATGCTGCACCGCGCACTGCACCGAAACGGGCGCCGGAGAATGCCCGGTCGCGCTCGGCTGCATGGCTGACATTGGGGTCAGGCAGTCATCGGAGACGTATTGCGCGGCGTAGGTGCTCGTATCGAAGACGTCTGTTTCCCGGTTGAGAGTCTTCTCGCAGTGATAAGCGATGTTCAGGTTGACCTCCTGACAGCCCTTCGGTCTCCGGCTGTTATCCTCCACCAGTAATGGCCTCCAGACCAGCGGATATGATGGCCATCATATCATGGCGCACAATCAGCAATGATATCAAATAACCAGATAAAACTGAGCGTGCTTTCGCAAAAGAGTAGACTGGAAATGAACTCGGGTCAGATAAAAGGCCGTTTTGCCTGTTTTCATCGGTCGTTCCGTAAACCACCTGTCAGGCGTTTCAATCTTACCATCGTCCCACCGGATGCCGCCTCGTGCGCAGAATCACGAAAGCCGTCCACAGGAACTGCGGCAGAACGACCACCGCAATCGTGGACCAGACCGTTCCGGCAGGCGGCAGAGCAAGCACGGCGTAAACACCCGCACCCCATAGAACGAAAGCCCAGTGGAGCAGGGTCACAACCGGCATCGGCACGCCGGAGCGAAAGGCGATCTGGTAGAGGTGCCCACGGTGCGCCTGTAACAGTTTCTCTCCGGCGAAAGTGCGGCGGATGAGCGTGAAGGCGACATCGTATAGCAGTCCTGCGATCAGGCACGGAACCAGCAGGGCCGCATGGAAATCAGGAATGGCCGGTGCGATGGAAGGTGTGGCCATCGTCAGGGCGGCGGCGGCGATGAGCAGACCACAGGCCTGACTGCCGACATCACCAAGAAAGATGCGGGCATGTGGAAAATTCAGCGGCAGGAAAGCCAGCAGCCCGAAGGTAAGCAGTGCGGCAAGAAGTCGGAGGTCCGGTGTGTCAGATGGCCAGAACGGCAGGGCGAGGCACAGAAATGCAAGACAGAGTGTTCCGGAAACCAGACCATTGAGCCCGTCCATGAAATTGACGGCGTTCGTCACAAACACGGCCCATATGGTGGCGCACAGGGCGGCCACGGCAAACCATGTCGGGTCTGCGAACCCGCCCATAGGCAGAATGGCGGCCGTGACCATCATGGCGGACAGGATCTGAGCGGCCAGCTTGATCAGGGGCGACCACTGATACACGTCGTCGAGCCAGGAAATGGCCGCCAGAAGTGCGACCGCACACCAGAATGTCACGCTGTCCGGCGTGAGGGCGGGCAGCCCGCACAGGTGCCGCATCGGGAAGAACAGGAGCAGAAAAGCCCCGATCACGCCGACGCCTCCGCCCTTTGGTGTCGGAGCGGTATGCGCGCTGCGATGTCCCGGCGTATCAAGCACCGCGACCGCGATCATCCGGCGACAGAGAAGCGCCGAGATGATGTAGGCAAGAAGCAGAAGGCCGAGGGCCGGATACATGTGAAACATCGAAAGCCACGAGCTGATTGAAAAACCTCGGCTTCGTTGCTTCTAGCCGACGCATAGCTGGGCTATACGGCGAGCGTGATGGTCCCGCAACGCCCGGATGTCGCGCCGAGAAATGCCCGGCTGCGACCGCTCAACAGAATTCTGGTCAACATCCTGCTTGACGGCAGCGTGGCCGCCGTGGCTGCGCCGTTCGCCCGCTGGCTGGCGGCGCCGCGTGACGGACTGCTGCATCCGCTCTGGTTTCTGGCCGGTGGAGCCATTACGCTGGTGGTCAGCGGCCTGCCGTTCAGGATGCCGCAGCAATACTGGCGTTTCTCCGGTCTGTCAGACCTTCTCGGGATAGTCGGCGCGTCCGTCGCCAGTGCGGCGCTGTTCACGCTGGGACTTTCCGCCACCGGCTTTCCGCTCCCGAGTCCGACTTTTCCGCTCATCTACGCTCTGACGCTCACAGCCATGCTGGGTGGCCTGCGTATGGCTTACCGCCTGTGCAATGGCATCACGCGACGCAGTATCGTGCAGAAACGGATCGTGCTGGTCGGCGCGGACCAGATTGCCGACCTGTATCTCCGGGCGCTCGACCGCAACCCGGAGGCGGGTGTCCGTGTCACTGGCCTGATCGGGCAGGGAACGCATCAGGCCGGACGCCGTATCCATAACGTGCCGATCCTCGGTCATGTCACGGATGTCGCCACCCTGCTTGACGCGATGGCCGCTCAGAACACTCTGCCGGACACGCTGGTTGTGACCGACCCGAACTTTCGGGGAAGCGGTCTCGCACGGGTTCTGGAAGCCGCCGAGGCGCATGAGATCGCTGTCATGCGGGCTCCGGTTCTTACTGATCTGACGCCCGCGGACAGGATCGCCCTGCGTCCCGTCGCCATCGAGGATCTGTTGAACCGGCCGCAGGTGCCGCTCGACAGGGCGGGCATGGATCGCATGATTCGTGGTGAGGTCGTGGTGGTTACCGGCGCGGGCGGCACCATCGGCTCCGAACTGGCGCGGCAGATCGCGGCGTTCGGTCCGAAGCATCTGGTGCTGCTGGATCACGGAGAGTTCGCTCTGTGGCAGATCGACGTGGAACTGGGCGAATTGTCGCCCTGTGTTTCACGTAGCGTTGTCGTGGCCGATGTGCGCGACAGTGACCGTATCGACGAGGTGTTCGCGCAGTATCGGCCGACGCTGGTGTTTCACGCCGCCGCCCTCAAGCATGTGCCGATCGTCGAGGCGAATGCCTGTGAAGGGCTGCTGACCAATATCGTCGGCACACGGATCGTGGCGGATGCGGCCCGGCGTCATGGCGTACGGGCGCTGGTGATGATCTCGACCGACAAGGCGGTGAATCCTTCCAGTCTGATGGGCGCGAGCAAGCGGGCGGCGGAGATGTACTGTCAGGCGCTCGACATCGCCACGCGCCATGCCGGAGAGCCGTTGCGGTGCGTGACCGTCCGGTTCGGCAACGTGCTGGGTTCGACAGGCTCGGTCGTGCCGCTGTTTCGACGACAGCTTGAGCGCGGTGGTCCGCTGACCGTCACCCATCCGGATATGCGGCGCTATTTCATGACCGTGCCGGAGGCGGTCGGCCTCGTTCTTCAGGCCAGTGTGCGGGGGACGGACGGGCTCAGGTTCGAGCAGGATACAGGCGAGGGGCCGTCACAGACGGAGCGTGTGGCCGGAACCGATGCGCTGTTGCGGGATGGTGGCATCTTCGTGCTCGACATGGGGCAGCCGGTGCGGATCGTCGATCTGGCGCGGCAGATGATCCGGCTTGCGGGCCTGCGCCCCGACGAGGACGTGAAGATCACCTTCACAGGTCAGCGTCCCGGTGAAAAACTGTTCGAGGAACTGTTTCATGGCCGTGAAGCGCCCGTGCCGACCGATGCGCCGGGTTTGCTGATGGCTGCCCCGCGTGTTGTGGACTATCAGGATGTGGCGCACGCGGTAGACCGTATAACCGTTCTGGCGCATGCGGGCGACACGGAGGCGGCGATGGCCGTGCTACGCTATCTTGTGCCGGAATTCGATCACAATGCGACCGGTGAGGCGAAGGGCGCTCCACCGGGCACCGATCAGGACAGGGAGAGCTTGACCTCATGAGCACGCCGGACGGGCAGAAGCCGATTGCCTTTCTTGATCTCCCAGCCCAGCAGCGTCGCCTCGGCGCGCCGCTGAAGCAGCGGATCGATACAGTTCTGGAGCACTGCCGTTTTGTGCTCGGTCCGGAAGTGACGGAACTGGAAGAGCGGCTCGCCGCATGGTCGGGCGTTGGCCACTGTGTCGGCGTCTCATCCGGGACGGATGCGCTCCAGATCGTCATGATGGCGGAGAATATCGGCCCCGGCGATGCCGTGTTTCTTCCGGCTTTCACCTATACGGCGACGGCGGAAGTGCCGCTGGTGCTCGGTGCGACGCCGGTTTTCGTGGATGTCGATCCCGCGACGTTCCAGATCGACCCGGTCAGCCTGCGCGAACGGATCGAGAAGGTCCGCAAGGACGGCAGGCTCAGGCCCCGCGCGATTGTCGGTGTGGACCTGTTCGGTCAGCCCGCGCCGTGGGAGGCGCTCCGCGAGATCGCCTCTGACTATGGCCTGTTTCTGATGGATGACTGCGCCCAGTCCTTTGGCGGCGCGTATCGTGGCCGTAATCTCGGTGCCGAAGCCGTGGCGACGACCCTGTCCTTTTTCCCGTCCAAACCGCTCGGCGGCTATGGCGACGGTGGCGCGATCCTGACGGATGACGCGGACCGGGCCGACCTGTATCGCTCGCTGCGCACGCATGGCGAGGGCAAGACCCGCTACGAAGTGCTGCGCACCGGCATGAACGGGCGTCTCGACACATTGCAGGCGGCGGTTCTGCTGGCCAAGCTGGACGTGTTCAGGGAGGAACTGGCGCGACGGGATGCGATTGCGGACGCCTATGACGCCGGACTGAAGGATGTGGTGGCGGTGCCCGCCCGTGTGCCGGACAGCGCCAGCGCCTGGGCGATCTACGCCGTGCTGCTGAAGGATTCCGCCGAGCGGGCGGCGACACAGGAGCGGATGAA
Organism: Acetobacter sp.; assembly: GCF_022483985.1. Taxonomy (NCBI): domain Bacteria; kingdom Pseudomonadati; phylum Pseudomonadota; class Alphaproteobacteria; order Acetobacterales; family Acetobacteraceae; genus Acetobacter; species Acetobacter sp. The sequence goes on from NZ_JAKVME010000002.1 coordinate 511,146, forward strand.
GGCCGAGGGCGTGCCATCCGCCATCTATTACCCGATGCCGCTGCATCACCAGCCCGCGTATCGGGACCATCATGACGGTGTTGCGCTGCCGGTTTCCGAATCCCTGGCCCAGCGGATTCTGGCGCTGCCGATTCACCCCGAACTGACAGACGCGGAGGTCGCTCGCGTGATCGCCGCCGTGCGTGGCTGAAGGACTGACAGGATCATGAGGAAGGAAACCGCGTTCATCATTGCCTTTCTGGTGTTTACAATCGGAACGGCGCTGGTGATCTGGACGGCTGCGATGCCGAACTTCGTGCCGGTCAAATTTCCGGAAGTCACGGGTGGCAAGGTTGTAACCGGCCCGATGCGCAACACCCGCCCTCTTACGCAGGGTGAGGTCACCATGCTGAACGACTGGTTCCGGAATCATCCGGGAGGCTGGGGGCCGCTGAGCCAGACGCCTCCTTCCAGCGGTGACGCCCGTGTTGAGCTTGAGGGCACTCTGGATGGTCATCCGGACCCGATCGTGCTGACGCTCTGGACAGGCATCAGCGCCGCCGACTGGAATAACACCGTGTTTGTCGAGAGCCCGGACGGGTCGAAGGTGCGCACGGAAAGTTTCTCGGACACGGAGTTCGCACCGCTGCGCAAACTGGCTGACGGACAGGTCTTTCCCCGTTCGGCTTTCCCCTGATGCGGATTCCCGCTGGAACGGAAGCGCTTATCTTTGATTGTGACGGCACGCTGGTCGACAGCCTGCCGCTCTATCTGATGGCGTGGCTGGAGGCTCTCAAGGCAAAAGGCGGCCTCGATGTTTCGCCAGACTGGTTCTTCAGCAGGCGCGGCTATTCCGAAGGGATGGTCCTGTCGGAACTGGAAAAGACCCACAGTGTCGCGCTCGATCGGGCCGCCATCATGGCCGCCACACGGGAAGGGGTGCGCAACCGTCTCCCGGATGTGAAGCGGAACGCGCCTGTCGTGGCGCTGGTGCGGGAATGGGCGGGACGGCTTCCGCTGGCCGTGGCGTCCAGCGGGTCGCGGGAGGTGGTGGAGGCGTCTCTTGCGGCCATCGGGCTGCTTGAGGTCTTCGAGGCGGTCGTGACGATCGAGGATGTGGAGCGTCCGAAGCCTGCTCCCGATATCTATCTGCTGGCCGCGAAGAGGCTGGGAGTGACGCCGTCGCACTGTCTGGTGTTTGAGGACAGCGCCGAAGGGCTTGAAGCCGCCCATGCGGCCGGGATGGTGGCGGAAGACGTAAGACCCTGGTCGGACTTCCGCGGGGATGCCTGATGGAAACGCGCTGCGCCCGTTGTGACGCGCCGCTGGACTGTCTGGCGTCCGTGGATTGCTGGTGCATGAAACTGCCACCGGGACTGCCGGTTCCTTCTGAACAGGACAGCGGCTGCTACTGCCCGGCCTGCCTTGCCGAGATCATGGCCACTCTTTCGATTAAGAGAGTTCGCTGAGAAAATTCGGTCCGGTGAGACGATGGAGGCAGAGGACAGGCTGGCAGACGGGTTGCGCTGAGGCGCGATGAGCAGCGAACTGGAGCAATCCCGCTGAGCCCGCTGCGGTGTTGCTCTGGTCTCTGTTTTGCCGCAGTGATCGGCAGGACAGAGGCGTGATCGCCAGTCATGCGTGTGACGGACGACGTGAGGAGTGGCCGAATGAAGGTTTTCGTGCATCTTGCGAGAGGATTCGGCGACGAAACGTGGGGAGAGCGCTGGCGGTCGGGCAAGCTGCTGGGTCTGAACGAGGAACATGCCTACGGCTATGATCACGCGGCATCTGCCGACGTGCAGGTCGTTTATGCCTCAGACGCTCCCGAGACCCGGTTTCAGAAACTGATCCGCTATGCCGGGCGCGCCGTGCTCGGGTTCGATGTCGTCCATGCTTGGCGGAATCGCGAGAAACTTCTGGAAGCCGATGTCGTGTGGACTCATACGGAGTCCCAGACGCTGGGCGTGCTGTTGCTTTTCCGTCTGACGCGGGGGGGTGTTCCGAAGCTACTCGGCCAGACCGTCTGGCTGGTGGATCGGTGGGCAAAGCAGCCGTGGCCGCGTCGGCTGCTCTACCGTTTTCTGCTGCATCGGCTGGATGTGCTCACGACGCATTCTGTTCTGAACTGTGCGGATGCCCGTGAGTTGTTTCCATGGGTGCGTGTGGAGCAGCTCCGCTTCGGAATCAGGGCGGATGGCATGCGACCGGCACGGGGACCGCATGACAACGGTTCGATGAAAGTCCTTTCGCTCGGCAATGACGAACATCGTGACTGGCCGACGCTCTGCGCGGCCATGTCGTCTGTACCGGACGCGACGTTGCGCATTGCCAGCAGCACGAAGGCGGCCGCGAAGGCGGCGAAAGGTCACCGCACTATCGAGGTCATGAAAATCCGGGACAACGCCACGTTGTTCGCGGCCTATGAGCAGGCGGACGTCGTGGTGGTGCCGTTGGGCGAGAACCGTCACGCTTCGGGGATCACGGTGATTCTGGAAGCGGTCTATTTCGGCGTGCCGGTCATCGCCACCGACTGCGGTGGCCTGACGGACTATCTTGGGCATGACGCGGTTCTCTACGTGTCGCCGGGTGATCCTCTGGCGCTTGCCGCCGCGATTCGCTCAGTCAGGGAGAATCCGGAAGCCGCGAGACAACGTGTCGAGAAAGCGCAGGAGCGGATGAGGACGACGCTGAGTTCTGTCGCCTACGCACAGAGACATGTCGCCCTGTCCCGGGAGCTTTGCGGGCTGGCCTGACGATCTCAGCCTTCGTCCTTCTTGCGAATCGTCAGGATGTAGTGGTCTCCCTCTTTCTCTTCCTCGGTCGAGAGAATCGTATGTCCGAGCGACAGGGTGGAGCGGCTGACGTTTTTCAGCGGTTCTTCGCCACGAAGCGTCACGCGCAGGAGGCTGCCGGCGGGCAGTCCGTCCAGGGCAAGTCGGGTTCGCACGAACGTCATGGGGCAGGTCTCGCTGGTGATATCCAGAAGGAGGGGAGGGGCATCGGGCTCTTTCATGGCGTTCTATGTGGCCGCAGGAGCGGGTGGCTTCAAGTTCCACGGAATTATGTGGTAAATACCGAACAAAGCGCGGGCCGTGAGTGGACAAACCGCGTGGAAATCAGCTAGGCGAGGCATATGGTTGCGCATACACAGGCAGCAGGACGTATGCCGTGAGTCCGGCTTCTACCCCCTCTCCGTTCCGTCAGGGCTCCAAGGCCAAGACAGAAGATTTGTCCGATTCCCGCATCGCACGCCTATGCGTGGAGCGTGGACTCAAGATGACCGGCCAGCGCCGCGTGATTGCCCGTGTCCTTTCGGATGCGGAAGATCATCCCGACGTGGAAGAGCTGTATCGCCGGGCGTCAGAGCTGGACCCCAAGATTTCCGTGGCGACGGTTTACCGCACCGTTCGGCTGCTTGAGGAAAAAGGTATCCTCGAACGCCGGGATTTCGGCGGCGGTCGCGCCCGTTACGAGGCGACCGAGCATGGTCGTCATTATCATCTTATCGACGTGGAAACCGGCAAGGTTCTCGAGTTCGAGGATGAAGAGCATGAGGCGCTGATGCGTCAGATTGCCAACCGTCTCGGATTTGAGCTGATATCCATGCGGCTTGAGCTGTTCGGTCGCCGTTTGCCGACCCCGGAGGCGGCAAAGACGGAGCGTCCGAAAGCGACAAGGAAAGCGCGGAGTGCCGGTAAATGAGCGCTGAAATTCCGCAAGGCCGCGGTCTCTCCGCTCTCGATCTGGATCGCGATGGCTTTCACGAACTGCGTGGCGGCAATCTCGGTGTCCGGATCGCAGCCACTCCGGAAGAGATCGAGGCCGCGCAGGCGCTCCGCTATCGCGTGTTTTTCGAGGAAATGGGAGCGCAGCCTGACGAGCGCGCCTTCCGCCTGAAGCGTGATATCGATGAATTTGACGAATATGCCGATCATCTTCTGGTGATTGATCATGCGGTTTCTTCCGGAGCCGCAGGCGTTGTCGGCACCTACCGCCTCATGCAGGGCGACAGGGCGTCAAAGCTCGGTCGTTTCTACAGCGAGAGCGAATTCGATATTGCGCCGCTGAAGAAATTTCCCGGTCGTCTGCTGGAAGTCGGACGCTCGTGCATCGACATCAATTATCGTGGCCGTGCCGCCATGCAGCTTCTGTGGCGCGGGATCGCCTCCTACATCTTTCTGCACAAGATCGACGTGCTGTTTGGTTGCGCCAGTCTGCCGGGAACCAATCCCGAAGAGCTGAGCGAAGAGCTGACCTATCTTTACCACAATCATCTCGCGCCTCCGGCGCTGCGGGTGAAGGCTCTTCCCGACCGTCGCGTGGAAATGCTGCGGCAGGATCCGCTGACCATCGACCGCCGCCGGGCGCTCACCCGTCTGCCGCCTCTGATCAAGGGCTATCTGCGGCTCGGCGGATATGTTGGTGACGGCGCGGTGGTTGATCCGCAGTTCGGCACCACCGATGTCGCCGTTCTCGTGAAAAGCGAGCTGATGACCGACAAATACTATCGCCACTATGAGCGCCGGCTGCGTGACGCCCTCGACTGAGGGTTGTCCGATCCGGCCATTGGTCCGGTCGCTGGCCCGATGAGTTCTCCTGACCGCAGGACGACAGGCCCGTTCAGACGGATTGGTCTTGTTCTGCGTGGAATGGGGTGGCCACTTCTTGCCGGAGGGCTGGCGGCTCTCGCGTTTCCGCCTCTGCCTCTTCTCCCGCTTCTGCCGTTTGCGTTTCTGGTGCTCATGCGGGCGATTGATCGCGCCCCGACTACCCTGCGGGCGGCGCTGGCCGGTTTCGCCTTCGGATTCGGCGTGCATGCGGTCGGCCTCTACTGGCTCATCAACGCCATCCTGATCCGCGCCAGCGAGTTCTGGTGGTTTGTCCCGTTTCCCTCTCTGGGCTGCGCGCTCATTCTCGCGCCTTTCGCGGCAGTCCCGGCGGCGGTGTGTCGTTGCGTTCCTGCGGGATGGCGTCGCTGCGTGCTGTTCGCGGCGGTCTGGACGCTCTGCGACATGGGCCGTCAGTTTCTGTTCAGCGGTTTTACATGGAATCCGCTCGGCAGTGACTGGGCCATTCACGGGCTCGTCGGCGATATCATGATCCAGCCCGCCGCATGGCTCGGAGTGGACGGGCTGACGCTTGTGACTGTCATTCTCGCGCTGACCATGCCCTTGGGACGACGGGCGCTCATGGCTGGCGCTTTCGTCGTCATGCTCTGGGCAGGGGCTGGTGCGTTGCGTTTTTATGGCCTGGCGTCTCAGGCTGATGTCGCCGCCGCCGGTCCGACCGCGCCTGTTGTCGCGCTGGTGCAGGGGAATGTGCCGGAACAGGAAAAAATCAGCCGTCTGGATATGCAGAAGGTCTTTGAACGCTATCTGGCGCTCACTCATCGTGGTGTGACCGGGGCGCTTGAAGAGAGCGGCCGGACGCAGGGCGCGGCGCGTCCGGTCGTCTATGTCTGGCCGGAAACGGCCTTTCCCGGCGTTCTGGACGAGGATGCGCAGGCCCGGTCCATGATCGTCCGGACGGCGGAGGGAGCCAGTGCGGGAATTGTCGGCACGCTCAGGATCGGGCCAGACCAGCACTGGCGCAATTCAGTCGTGGGGCTTGATGAAACGGGAGAAGTCGCGGCGGTCTACGACAAGGCGACCCTTGTGCCGTTCGGTGAATATCAGCCGCGTTTCCTGCCGTTGCAGGTGGTGCCCGGCGGCGGCATGACACCCGGTCCCGGCCCGCGAAGCTGGCATCTGCCGGGTCTTGAGGCCGCAGGACCACTGGTCTGTTACGAAGTGATTTTCTCGGGGCATGTTGTCGATCGTCATGACCGACCCGGCTGGCTGGTCAACGTCACCAATGACGCCTGGTACGGCAACAGCGCCGGTCCCCGGCAGCATCTGGCCGCTGTCAGGTTGCGGGCCGTGGAGGAAGGGCTGCCGGTGGCGCGCGCCGCCAATACAGGCGTGTCGATCGTCTATGACGCTCGGGGGCATGATCTCGGCAGGCTGGAATGGGGGATCGAAGGCGTTCTGGTCAGGACCATGCCACCTGCGCTGCCGCCCACGATATTCTCGCGGTTCGGGCAGAAAATCCCTGTCGCCCTGTGCCTGCTGGCCGCACTGCTCGCACTGTTTCCATCACGGTTTCCATCACGTTCGGGTTGGCGGGTGCGGTCTGGTCGTTAATCAAGGTTAACAAATTCATCTTCTGGTTGTATGTTTACCCTCTTCTAACCCTTAGGTGGGGGTGTTTCGGAGAACGAGGTTATGGCGGCAACAGAAGATGGTGGGACGCGGGTCAGTGACCTTGATGCCCATGTGGGAGCGCGCATCCGCCTGCGTCGCACCATGCTCGGGATGTCGCAGGAAAAGCTGGGCGAGGCGATCAGCCTGACATTCCAGCAGATTCAGAAATATGAACGTGGCACCAACCGGGTCAGCGCTTCTCGCCTGTTCGAGATCGCCAGAGTGCTCGATGTGCCGATCGGATTTTTCTACGACGATATGCCGCTGGCGCCAGCGGCAGCTTCTCCCGAGACCACGCAGTCCGCGCCAGTGATGGGGTTTGCAGAAGCGCAGCAGGGCTTTGGTGGCCCCCCAATGCCGGGAACGCCGTCTCAGGTCGCGGTCGATGCGGCGGTGTTGTCCCGTCGCGAAACGCTGGAACTTGTCCGCGCCTATTATCGTATTCCCGACGCAGGGGTGAGAAAGCGTGTGCTGGATCTGATCCGCTCAATGGCGCCGTCTGACTGACTGGTCCATCAGGCCCGACAGGCTCACGCGTCCCCGGCGGACAGGCTTTTCCTGTTCGGGTGGGGAATGTGTCGTTTACGGATGCGGAGGCGGCGGAATGGGGGCCCAGTGTGTCGGGCGACCGTGGGGAGCCAGCCGCCAGCGCCTGTCCTGTGCGTCCCAGCGATCCAGCCAGATATAGTCGCCACGACCTTCGATATACAGGAACAGCAGGACAGCGCTTCCATCGTGCGGCACCGAACTGATGGGACGCCAGATTGTGGCGACGAACGCTTCCAGTCCCAGTTGCATCCGTGTGCGGTAGTGGGTCTGGGCCTTGGGGTCGAGATCACTCCAGGCGGCCCCGCAATAGTCGTAATAGGCTTCGGACGCGGCTTCGAGCTGCTCCCGATCAATCATGCGGGTCGCTTTGGGGCGAGGGGCGGACGTTCCGGAAGGTGTAGGCCTCTTGGCCGGAGCGTTGGGCGGGGGCGAACGGTTCAAGTGCTGACCATGTCTGAGAATGATGGAACAATAAGGGCGGAGATGGCATGTTAGTTCAAGAGCAGATGTCTCCGATTGCAGATTAATCCTCGTTGCGGGAACGCTGGCCGGGGTTTACCAGATATCCAATGGCGAAGTTTCCTGCCCCTGTCCGGTGGTGCGCAGGAACTCGACGCGGCAGAATAAATGAGGAGCCACAATGGCAGGTAGCGTGAACAAGGTCATTCTGGTTGGAAATCTCGGTAAGGATCCGGAAGTCCGGACCAGCCAGAACGGGCAGAAAATCGTCTCGCTTTCAGTGGCTACGAGCGACACATGGAATGACCGCGCCTCTGGCGAGCGCCGTGAGCGCACGGAATGGCATCGTGTCGTCGTGTTCAATGAACGGCTGGCGGATGTCGCGGAGCGGTTCCTGAGAAAGGGCCGGAAGGTCTATCTCGAAGGCGTTCTCCAGACCCGCAAATGGACCGATCAGTCCGGGCAGGAAAAATACACGACCGAGGTTGTGCTTGACCGGTTCCGTGGCGAACTGGTGCTTCTGGATGGTCGTGGTTTCGGCGAGGGCGATGAAGGCGGTGGTTATGGCGGCGGTTCGGACGCTGGTGGCTACGGCGGTGGCGGTTATGGCGGCGCTTCAGGCGGCTCATCTGGTCCGCGTCGGGTTGCAGGCGGCGGCGCGGCTCCGCGCGGTGGTGCGCCAGCTTCTCCCGGTGGATGGGATGCGCCGGGTGGCAGCGATCTGGACGACGAAATCCCGTTCTGAGGCCTGAATTCTTTCACATAACTGTTTTGCTGGGAGAAGTCATGCTTCTCCCGGTGAAAGAACGGTTCCCGATGGGTTTCGCTGATACCGGTTTGAGCGTTTGAGATCAGCGCAATACTGAATTTTTCCGGACTGCCGGATTCTATGATGCGATGCGGATAGCCAGTCCGCTGTTTGCTCTCGGGCTAGCCTCGCCGATCGTCGAGGAAAAGCTGTGGTCTCTTTCTATCGTAGGTCATAGCAGGATGTTTTGTATTCGCTGTGAAGCGCTGCGGGTTCGGATGCAGGGATGATTCGTGCCGGTGCCTCGACAGGTGATGTCCGAACAGGTGGTGTCCGGCTGGGGCGATGATTCCAGACAGACCGGATGAGCCTGTCGCGCTCGAAGTGCTGCTGGATGGTCGCCCGCTGGGATATGCCCTGACATCGTTACGGACCGTCTTGTGATCAAATGGGCATGAGACACAGGGTTTTGCGTACGGCCTGCCCCGTGGCGTGACCACGGTTCTCGGTCCGGCCTGCTGTGAAGACGTGCCTGATGGCCTGAACAGGGTTTCCAGAGAGGAATAAGTTTATTCTCGTGGCAGAGACGGGAAGCTGTCTATTGAGACTTCCGTGCCGTCGGCAGGCGCAGGCGTGTAGCGCCCTGTGATGATGCTGTTCCTCCATAGGACAGCATAACCGGAGACACATCTTCTCAGGGAGAGTGTCTTGATCTGTGCCAGTGTGACGCAGAGTGCGGCGATGGCCGAAGTGATCCTTACGTCGGAACAAAGGCATCTGGATTTTTGGGAAAGTGTTTCAGAAACCGTCCGATTGCTGTTTTCGACAGGGATGGCGGCAGTTTCCGATGTGCCTTACGGACCCAGGTTGCATTATTCAGAGTAAAGGCAAGAAAATAAAATGTCTATATTCCTAGGAATATAGACATTTTATTCACTCTGACGCGCTTTAATACGGTCTCTGCACCATGCGAATAGTAAAAATTCCGCCATGACATAGATCATATACCTCTTTTGAGGTTCCCCCTTCCGATTTATGCGTTTATTAAAAAGTGGCGCAGAGTGACACAAATACCCCGCCAGAATCCTGAGATGGGCGCGTGTCGCTTTCCATGGTGTGAAGGACGGTCGGTTTTCCGGCAGTGAGGGTTGAGAGTGATCAAACGCATACTTACAGGCGTTGCGGGTGTCGGCATTGTCGCCGGACTGGGGTTTCTTTGGTACGCTTGGTGGCCTGCCATTCCCAAAATCGACCCTGTGCGGCCGGGACAGTTTTCAGCGGAAAAAATTGAGCGCGGTCGCATTGTCGCGGCTGAAAGCTACTGCGTCGAATGCCATACCCGTCAGGATATGGGCGGTGGGCCGGAGCTTGCCGGTGACTATCAGATGGAAACGCCGTTCGGCGACATCTTCTCCTCCAATATCACGCCGGACGCCGAGACAGGCATCGGTACATGGTCGGAAAAGGCGTTCCGTCGGGCGTTGCAGGAAGGCGTCTCCCGCGACGGCTCGCAGTTGCTGCCCGCGTTCGTGTACGACCACTTCACGAAAATGAGCAACGAGGACATTTCGGACCTCTACGCGTGGATCATGACCCGCCCGGCGGTGCATATGACCCATCGTCCGAATGGTTTCCCGCTCAGCCTCGCCCCGCGTCTCGGACTGGCGGGCTGGAAGATGATATTCTTCACACCGGGCCGATATACGCCTGACCCGAAGCATGATGCGGAGTGGAATCGTGGCGCGTATCTTGCCGAAGGTGCTGCGCATTGCGGTGCCTGTCACACGCCGCGCAATCTTGCTGGCGCTGAAAAAGTGTCGGGTCACGCCTATGACGGTGGCGTTGTTGACGGCTGGATCGCGCCGCCTCTGAACGAGCACAATCCAACTCCGGTCGTCTGGACCGAAGACGAGCTGTACCAGTATCTGCGTAACGGCGTCGCTCCGCTGCACGGACCGGCTGGTGGCCCGATGTCGCCTGTCGCGCATGATTTCCTCGCGACCGTGCCGGAATCGGACGTTCACGCAATCGCCTATTACTTTGCGGACAAGGCCCATGCTGTCGAGCGTGTGTCCGGTGACAGGGCCGCTCTTGAGAACGCGATGGCGGCCTCAAAGAAAGACCTTGTCGGGTTCAGCGCCGACCCGGATGCGCGTCTGTATCAGGGCGCCTGCGGAGCCTGCCATTACAACGCAGCACCCGCGCCGGTTCTTGGTCGCCCTGAACTCGCGCTTAACAATGCACTGTGGCTGAGCGAGCCGACCAATCTTTACCTCGTCATGCTGCGTGGCCTGACGGCGAAGGAAGGTCAGAGCGGTATCGCAATGCCGAGTTTCTATAATGCGCTCAGCGACAAGGATATGGCGCGGATCGCCGCTTATCTGCGCCGCACACGCACGACGCTGCCACCATGGACGGATCTGGAGAAGAAAGCTGCTGACGCCCGCAAGCTGGTGGAACCACCAGTCAATTCCTCGCACTGAGCCTCGGATGAGCTGGGATCACGGAGCCGTATCATGATCAAATTCAAACTCAATGGCCGTGACGTCTCGCTCGACGTGCCGGAAGACACCCCGCTGCTGTGGGCTCTGCGGGACGATCTCGGGCTGACAGGCACGAAATTCGGTTGTGGCGTCGGCCAGTGCGGCGCCTGCACCGTGCATGTCGGCGGACGGGCGACCCGTTCCTGCGTGACGCCAATTTCCGCTATCGAAGGCGCTGACGTCACCACGATCGAAGGGCTGGACCCGGACGGTCGTCATCCGCTTCAGGAGGCGTGGCAGGAAATTCAGGTGCCGCAGTGCGGTTACTGCCAGTCAGGACAGATCATGCAGGCCGCCAGTCTGCTGCGTGATTATCCCGAGCCGACCGATGAGGACATTGATGGCGTCATGGGGGGCAGTCTCTGCCGCTGCATGACCTATATCCGCATCCGCAAGGCCATCAAGGAAGCCGCCGCCGCCATGAAGTCGGCCAAGACGGAGGGAGATCACTCCAATGGGTAAGCTCGAACGCATTGCCGCCCAGCAGGACCGGGCCGCAGGGCGCGGTCTGTCCCGGCGTGGCTTCCTCTCCGCTGCCGTTGGCAGTTCCTTCCTGTTCGGTTTCGCCCGTGAGTCGAAGGCCGCGCAGACCTATCCGCTTGGTGCCCCTCTGCCGCCACCGGAATTCGAGCCCAATATCTGGTGCTCGGTTGCGCCGGACGGCACGATCAACGTCAACATCATCCGCGCGGAAATGGGCCAGCATATCGGCACGGCCCTCGCCCGGATCATCGCTGACGAAATGGAAGCCGACTGGGACAAGGTGAAGATCACCTATGTCGATACGGACCCGAAATGGGGTCTGATGGTCACGGGTGGCTCATGGTCCGTCTGGATGACATGGGATATTTTCCGTCAGGCTGGCGCTGCCGCCCGGACCATTCTGGTCGAGGAAGGCGCGAAGCTGCTGGGTATCCCGGCCTCGTCCTGCCATGCCCGTGATGGCCATGTGATTGGTGGCTCTTCCTCCATCAGCTTCGGTGACATCGTCGCCAAGGCGAAACCGACACGCAGCTTCACGCCGGACCAGATGAAGGCTCTGTCGCTGAAGCCAGCCTCGGAGCATCGTCTGATTGGCAAGCCGGTGAAGTCTCTGGACATTCCATCCAAGACCAACGGCACGGCGATGTACGGCATCGACGCGAAAATCGACGGCATGGTCTATGGCCGTCCGAAGATGCCGCCGACGCGCTACGGCTCCAAGGTCGTCTCGGTTGATGACACCGAAGCGAAGAAGGTTCCGGGCTACATCCGTTACATCACGCTGGACGATCCCAGCGAGACAGTACCGGGCTGGGTCGTCGTTCTGGCAAAAAGCTATCCTGCCGCCATCAAGGCGACGGATCTGTTGAAAGTCGAGTGGACGGCTGGCAAGACCGCCAATGTCACGGAAAAGCAGATTCAGGATCGCGGTCGCGAACTGATCGGCAAACCCGATGCGGGCACTCTGGTTTTCAACGACAAGGGCGTCGATGAAGCCTTCAAGGGTGCGAAGTGCGTTCTGGAGCAGGAATACACCTGCGCTTCGGTAATGCACTATCAGCTTGAGCCGATGAACGCGATTGCCCAGCTAAGGGACGGCACATGGGAAATCCACTGCGGTAATCAGTGGCAGAGTCTGTTTCTGCCGGTCATCGCCAAGGCGCTCGGCGTGCCGGAAGCCAAGGTGAAGATGGTCAGCTATCTGCTCGGAGGCGGTTTCGGTCGTCGTCTGAACGGTGACTATGCGGTTCCGACGGCGCTGGTGTCCAAGGCTATCGGCGGCAAGCCAGTCAAGCTGATCCTGACCCGTTCGGACGACATGCAGTTCGACTCCATCCGTTCACCCTCCGTGCAGAAGGTGCGTGTGGCGCTGGATGAGAAGAACGCCATCGTCGGGTTCGAGCATCATGCGACGGCAGGCTGGCCAACCGAAGTGATGGCGGCGGCCTTCATGGAAAAGGGTGTGGACGGCAAGCCTTACGATCAGTTCGCCATTGCGGGAGCGGATAGCTGGTACGATTTCGGAACGATGCGCGTCCGTGCGATCAGCAACGATCTTGCGAAGGAGACTTTCCGTCCCGGCTGGCTGCGTTCGGTGAGCGCGGGCTGGACCCCGTGGGCGCAGGAAAGCTTCATCGACGAGGTGGCCCATGCTCTTGGAAAAGATCCGGTCGCGTTTCGTCTGGAACTGCTGAACGGCAACGGACCGGACGGACGCAACAAGGGTCAGGCTCCGGATTCCAACGGTGGCGCGCTGCGCCAGGCGGCTGTTGTGAAACGGCTGGCCGAGAAGGCTGGTTGGGGCAAGCCGCTTCCGAAAGATACGGCGCTCGGCATGGCGACGACCTTTGGTCAGGAACGCGGCATGCCGACCTGGACCGCTGGTGCGGTACAGGTGCATGTGGATCGGGCAACGGGTGTCGTCACCTGCCAGAAAATCTGGCTGGTGCTGGACGCCGGAACCATCGTCGATCCGGACGGCGCGCTGGCGCAGACAGAAGGCGGGGCGCTCTGGGGGCTCAGCATGGCGCTGTGTGAAGGCAGCGAGATCGAGAACGGCGTCTGCCGCGACCGCAATCTCGACACCTACACGCCGCTGCGCATGCCGGATGTGCCGGAGATGGACATCGAGTTTGTCGAAAGCACCGAAAAGCCGATGGGTCTCGGCGAGCCGGGCGTGACCACCATTGGCGCCGCCATTGGTAACGCCATCTACAACGCCGTGGGTGTGCGCCTGCGTCATATGCCGATCCGTCCGGAAGATGTGCTGGCGGCACTGAAGGAAAAAGGCGCGGCCTGATCGCGCTATGAAGGGGAGTAGGGCTATTTCTGCCCCCTTTGTTTTCATCAAAGTTTTGGTGAAGCTTTTCTCAAAAAGCTTCAGAAGACGTTGCCTTTTGAAAAAGCGGCACCCGAAAATTTCGTTATATTTACTCAAATTTGCGAACAGTTTTTCAAGGTAACCCAGCCAGAGGGTGACCTTTTTGCTGCTCTTTACCCGCTTGAAAAACGATTGCGACCATCACACATTCCGACAGGCTACAGTCACCCGCCGACTGCATTTGAATGAACTGAAAACAGAAGGATATTGATTAAATGACCGGACAGGAGACAAAGAATCCGTCTTCAACGGCTGAAAAGCATGAATTCAGCGCCGAAGTCGGGCGTCTTCTCGACCTTGTCGTTCACTCCCTTTATTCCGAACGCGAGATTTTCCTCCGCGAACTGGTGGCCAACGCCGCCGACGCAACCGACCGTCGCCGTTTCGAGGCGCTGACTGATGGTGCCCGTGCGCTTCCGGAAGACGCAAAGATTCGCATCAATCCGGACAAGGACGCCCGCCTGCTGACCATCACGGATGATGGCACCGGCATGACCAGAGAAGAACTGGTCAGCAATCTCGGCACCATCGCCCGGTCCGGCACCCGTGCCTTCGGCAAAGAGCTTGAGAGCGCCAAGCCCGAGGACAAGCCGAACCTGATCGGTCAGTTCGGCGTTGGCTTCTATGCTGCCTTCATGGTGGCGGACCACGTGGAAGTTGTCTCCCGCCGCGCCGGTTCCGATGAGGCCTGGAAATGGACCTCGGACGGCAAGGGATCTTACGAACTCGCGCCAGCGACCCGTGAAAAGCCGGGTACGGACATCACTCTGCATATCAAGGAAGATGCTGACGAGTTCCTTGATTCGTGGCGTTTGCAGGAAATCATCCGCAAGTGGGCTGACCATATCGCGTGGCCCGTGACCATCGTAAAGGATGGTGAGGAAAGTCCGGCCAATGAAGGCACCGCTCTGTGGCGCAAGCCGAAGAGCGAAGTGACGGAAGACCAGTATAACGAGTTCTACCGTCACATTTCCCATAACTTCGACACACCCTGGGATACGCTGCACTGGCGCGCGGAAGGCACCATCGAGTTCAACGCGCTGCTGTTCATTCCCGGCTCACGTCCGTTCGAGTTCGGCGATCCGGCCCGCGAGAGCAAGATCCGCCTGCATGTAAAGCGGATGTTCATCACGGACGATGCTGCCCTGCTCCCGGCATGGATGCGTTTCGTCGTCGGTGTGGTGGATACGGAAGATTTGCCGCTGAACGTCTCACGTGAAATGTTGCAGGCGACGCCGGTTCTGGCGCGCATCCGCAAGGCCGTGACGGGCCGTGTGCTGAACGAGATCAGGAAACGGTCTGCCGACAATGCCGAATTCCTGAAATTCTGGGAAAACTTCGGCTCCATTGTGAAAGAAGGCATCTGGGAAGACGCCGAGCATCGCACGGAGCTGGCCGGTCTGGCGCGTTTCCGTTCCAGCGCGGTGAAGGCCGATGAGGAAAATCCGGAGACCGGCTGGACCACACTGGCCGACTATATCAGCCGCATGAAGCCCGAGCAGGACGCGATCTATTACCTGACAGGCGACAATGAGGACGCAGTAGCCAACTCGCCGCAGCTTGAAGGCTTCCGGGCACGTGGTCTGGAAGTGCTGCTGCTGTCCGAACCGGTCGACTCCTTCTGGCCGGATCGTCTGACCAGCTTCGAAGGCAAGACGCTCAAGAGCGTCACGCAGGGCGCCGCTGACCTTGAGAAGTTTGCTGTCGAAGGTGAAGCAGCGACGGGCGAAGCCGCAGACATGGACATTCTGCTTCCGGCGCTGAAAGAGGCGTTGGGAAGTGAAGTGTCCGACGTGCGCGGCACAGATCGTCTGGTGTCCAGCGCCGTCGTGCTGGCGGCGTCCGAGAATGGTCCGGACCTTCAGTTGCAGAAGCTGATGCGTCGCAGCGGTCAGAAGCTTCCGGAATCGGCTCCGGTTCTGGAACTGAACCCACGGAACCCGCTGGTGCTCGAACTGGCCCGCAAGGCGGCGGAAAAAAGCCCGGTTCTGGCTGATCTGGCGCGGGTGCTGCTGGATGTCGCCCGTATTCAGGACGGCGAGAATCCGAAGGACCCGGCGGCTTTCGCCCAGCGTCTGACAGGTCTGCTGACTGTCGCGGCCAAGGGTGAATAAAGGCAGGCCTTCTTCCGGATGATGGAAAGGCGGGTGGGATCATGGTCCATCCGCCTTTTTTTCAGGATCAGCCTCGTTATCCTAAATTAAGGCTGATTGCCGATTGTGTGGTGCTTGCACAGATTCTGCCAGAAACATGTGAGCAGGTGAGGCGTTCTGTCTGGCGATGCAATCGGTGAGGGAAGCGGATTTGAGTGGTGACGCAACAGAACGGCTGACCGTGGCTGCCGAGAGGAGCTTTGTTTCCGCCTTGACGCAGGCGGAGCATGATCTGGAAAAAGCCGATGTGGGAGCGGTCATTGCTGACTGTCGGCGCGCATTCGATACATGGCCGGACATCCGCTTCCTGCGTCAGATTCTGCTGAAAACCTTCGAGACGGCCAGCGCCGGTGAACGGAAAGCGGTCTGTGACCTGCTTCTTCGCACGGAAATGCGTGATGAGGCGCAGGACGCGGATATCGCGGCAGCCCTGTTCAATGAAGGTCGTTTTGAAGAAGCGCTTCCTCTGCTCCGTAATGTGGTCCGTGGACTGAGAGGCGAGCGTTTTTCCGGCTGGAACTACATTCGAAGTCTCGAAGCGACGGGACGGTATGACGAACTGATCGACAGCGCGGATTTTCTTGATGAACTGGCGGCTTCTCAGGGCGGACGCATATCGCTCTACAGCCAGTTGGCCAACGCCCGGCTGACAAAAACCTTTCAGCGCAAGGCCCTTTTACAGGATCTGGAAGAAGCGGAAAATTCCGAACTCTGGCTGTCAGTCGAGCGGGCAGGGGGGATGATCCGGCATGCTCTTCAGGCCGGTGAACCGTTCGGGCTGGTGAGAATGGCGTATGACGAGGCAAAGGTCATTTGCGCGACCAGCCTTCACGCATCGCTCCTGCTTCGGCCTGCTGAAATTGTCGAAATGGCCAATTCTGTATGGCAGAGGCTGTCTGAGACTCCGTTCTCCGAATGCGCCTCCAGCACACTGGCGAGGCTGGGTCGTGGCTACCGGCAGGCGACGCGAGACGCGGGGATTCTCTGTCTGCCTTCATCAGGCATCCTGCGGAACGACAGGGAGCATTTCGGCTTTTTTGCCGAACAGGACCGGGAAATCCGTATCGGGCGTTACAAGCCCTGTGCGGGGATCGATGTCATGCCCGCGCTCGCCGATATCGATCCGGGCTTGCGGTCGCTGCTGGGTGGCCTTCCTTTTGCGGGAGTTGTCTCCACGCATGAGGGGCTTGCGGCGCGGATAGCGGAAGCTTGCCAGTTCGGAACAGTCAACGATGTATGGCTGCGGCGGACCACTCTGGATGAAATGCTGAACCAGATTGACGAGATCTGGGTGCCTTATCCGGCGGCTGTCTTTCTGGTCGTGGCGGGGGCGCTCGGCCCCTATGCCTGCGGTCAGATTGTTGCAAAGGGTGGAATCGCGCTGGATGTGGATTCCTGCGTGCAGACATGGGGCGTCTGACCATTGAGAGCCACATCCGGTCAGACAGACACGTCTGCCGGATAAAGTGGCTCGATAAACACTGAGTCAGAGCGGTATCCGTGATCCGGATTGAACGGATGCCGCTCCAGCGGTCAGGCGGAGACGGCGCGTTCTCCGGGTCAGGAACTTTGCAAGCCTTCGCGCCTTGTTTCCAGTTCCAGCCACAGTTCTTCCGCCGTCGTCAGGTCCCGTTCAGCGGTATCCAGTTCTTCGCTCTGTCGGGCGAAGTTTTTGGGGTCCTTGGTGTAGAGGTCAGGATCTTCCAGCGCTTTCCGGAGCTTGACGATTTTAGCTTCGATTTCGGCAATACGCCCCGGCAGTTTGTCCAGCGCGAGCTGATCCTTGTAGGTCAGTTTGCGCGAACCAGCTTTGACCGTGCCGGTAGCGGGGGCAGGGGACGAAACAAGGGAAGGCTCAGGAGGGGCCGAGCCCTCACGCTGATCCAGCGCCTGTCCGTGACGCTGGGCCAGCATGTCGCTGTAGCCACCGGCATATTCAACCCAGTCTCCGCCACCGGTTGCCGCAAGGGTGGATGTCGCGACACGATCGAGAAAATCACGGTCATGGCTGACAAGCAGGACCGTGCCGTCATAGGACACCAGCATCTCCTGCAACAGATCGAGCGTTTCCAGATCGAGATCGTTGGTCGGTTCGTCGAGCACAAGCAGGTTCGAGGGGCGGGCAAGGGCGCAGGCCAGCATCAGACGACCGCGTTCCCCACCGGAGAGGCGTCCGACGGGTGTGCGGGCCTGCTCGGGACGGAACAGGAAGTCCTTCATGTAACCGATGACATGCCGTTTTTCGTCACCGACCTGCACCATCTCACCGCCACCGCCGGTCAGCGTATCGGCCAGCGTCTGTTCCGGGTTCAGTGTTTTCCGCTGCTGGTCGAGCGTCACCATCGCGACGGAGGGGCCTAGCGTGACAGTGCCGCTATCGGGCTGATCGACCCCGGTCAGAAGGCGCAGCAGGGTGGTTTTACCGGCTCCATTCGCGCCGACCACGCCCATGCGATCGCCTCTGAGAAGGCGCAGGTCGAGATTGCGCACGATGGGCCGATCGCCCCAGCTTTTGCAGGCCTGTTCGGCGACGGTGACGAGTTTGCCTGAGTTCGATGCGGTCTGCGCGGTGAGGTTAACCGTTCCCTGCGGGCGGACAGCGTCCTTTCTGGCCGTACGCAGGGCGGCAAGTTCCGCTACACGCCGCACATTACGCTTGCGACGGGCTGTGACGCCGTAACGCATCCAGTCTTCTTCGCGCGCGATCTGACGGTCAAGCTTGTGGGCGTCGCGTTCTTCCTGTTCCAGAACGTCTTCCCGCCATGACTCGAATCGTTCGAACCCCTGATCGAGCCGACGTGTCGTCCCACGATCGAGCCAGACCACGCTACGGGACAGGGTTTCCAGCAGGCGTCTGTCATGGCTGATGATGACCATGGCGGTGCGGAGGGAAAGCAGTTCCTTTTCCAGCCATTCGATGGTCGGCATGTCGAGATGGTTGGTCGGCTCGTCCAGCAGGAGCACATCAGGCTCCGCGGCCAGCACGCGGGCCAGCGCACAGCGACGGGCCTCTCCGCCGGAAAGTGTGGCCGGATTGTCTGTGGGGCTCATGCCGAGCGCGTCGAGCATGACGTTCGCCCGCCATTCCTGTGATGGATCGGTCAGCCCGCCGATGACGTAATCGAGCGCCGTTTCATACCCGGAAAGGTCGGGCTCCTGCGGAAGGTAGCGTAGCGTGCTGCCGGGCTGGAGGAATCGTGTTCCGGAATCGGGAAGGATTTCGCCGGCCGCGATACGGAGAAGCGTGGATTTGCCACAGCCGTTGCGACCGACAAGACAGACCCGTTCGCCGGGAGAGACAGAGAATCCCACACCA